>CALGTK010000267.1 GCA_937904325.1 uncultured Planctomyces sp. | reverse complement strand
CCGGAGTGCGGCTCAATGTTCAACCTGACAAAGCGCTGCCGTTTGGCTCGCCCGGACCGGAAGTCTTCGTTGAAGAACGACGCGGACAGCTTGACCTGCTGCAGCAACTGTCCGCCGAAACCGCACTCAACTACCCCGGCGATGCGACGCTGCGAGCACGGATCAAGTCTTACGAATTGGCATTCCGAATGCAGATGGCCGTTCCCGAAGTCGTGAATCTTAAACGCGAGACCTCGGCCACGCAGGAACTGTACGGCCTGAACGACGCCGCCACGAAGACGGTCGGTCGACAGAGCCTTGTGGCGCGAAGGCTGGTTGAACGCGGCGTGCGTTTCGTGCAAATCTACGACGACGGCTGGGATGCTCACAGTAAGCTGATCGCCAATCACACGACCCGTTCAAAAGCCGTCGACAAGCCAATCGCCGGTTTACTGAAAGACCTTAAACAGCGGGGTTTGCTCGACGAGACACTCGTCGTGTGGGGAACAGAGTTCGGCAGAACGCCTGGGGCCGAGAAATCCGACGGGCGAGACCATCACCCATACGGATTTTCGATCTGGATGGCGGGCGGCGGAATCAAGGGTGGTACGGTGCACGGAGCCACCGACGAAATTGGATTCCACGCAGTCGAAGATCGACATTACGTGACCGATGCGCACGCCACCGTGCTGCACCAACTCGGCCTGAACCCTCGCGATCTGGAAATTCCCGAACGCAAGCGACTGGATATCGACTTTGGAAAACCCATTGACGCAATCATCGCCTGATTACTCCTCACCAGGTCGGAATGAAGAACCCCGCGAAGGGCAAAGACCCAAAATTTAGCGTGCCGCGGAGTTTTGGATTTCCCTACACGGAATTCCCGTAGCTTCGCAAAGTTTCAGACGAGGGTTGGAACTTCGTAGCCTGACCGGTATTGCCGTTTAAGAAACTCGTTGGCCGCCGCCGAGTTTTCCCCAACGAAGACTTCTTTCTCGACATCGACATGCAGCATCGGGCTGAGTTTGATCTGAGAGCTGGCGATGTCAATTCCGTGACCTGCCAGATGTTTCTCTGTTTCACCGAGCAGGCCGCTCCACACACCGCGGTCGCCGTTAACTTCTTTCGCTGATTCGTGAGTGAATGTGTCGCCAGCTCGGAACGCAATGTTAGCAAGATTGCACCAGCCAGTTGAAAGGTGCCCGACTTTAACTTCGGTGTTAAGTGACGACGCATTTCGCGAGCGAACAGCGTCGATAAAATTTGCCTGATGTCGGCCGTTGCCACCCTTCCCTTTGAAGGATTTGATCTTCTTTCCGTCTTCATCAAATGCCGCGCCACTGCCACGTTGCCCCTCGAAACGGCCGCCTTCACAGTAGGCGATGTATCCACTACCCGGCCCAGGATGCCTGGCTGAACCACGTTTACCTGGTGCTTCGGTCAGGTTACTCAGGCCGATCACAACAGGAATTGATCCCGTGTCAAAGTAAACAAAATGGACGTTGGGCGTGTCACCAGCATCGTCCCAGGCAACTCGACCGCCACCGCCGAAGATTCGCCTGGGCAAGGCAACTTTGTCCTGGAACACGTTATTCCGCAGATCGTCCAGAACATGCACACCCCAGTTGCCCATTTCACCCGAACCGGTGTTCCAGTCCCAGTGCCAGTCATACTGAAGCTTATTCCGGTAGATCGGTTGCTCCTGGGCTGGCCCGAGCCATAAATCGTAGTTGATCCTGGAGTCAATCTTCAGGGGTGTCGACGTCTTGCCGATTGCTCCTCGCACGCCGTAGCGGTTGACTCGAGCAGAAAGGATTTCGCCAACTGCCTTATCCTCATGCAGGAACTTTTTGATTTCAGCCTGCATCGGGTCGGACCGTTGCTGAGTACCGACCTGGCAAATGCGATTGTGCTTTCGAGCGGCAGCAACGGTTTGCTGACCTTCCCATTGACTATGCGAGAGCGGCTTTTCGACATAGACGTCTTTGCCAGCTTCCATTGCCCAGATTGCGGCCAGGCAATGCCAGTGGTTGCATGTTGCAACGACGACCGCATCAACTCCGTCATCGTCCAGAAGGTCTCGCAGATCGGCATACCCTTTTGCTTTGGGATATCGTTTTTTTGTTGCTGCGACCCGGCCGCCATCCGGATCGCACAATGCCGTAATCTTCACACCGGCGATTCTGTTAAACATCCCCATCAACTGGTTAGCTCGTCCGCCACAACTGATGAATCCCAGATTAATTTCTTCATTTGGGCTCGCCGCAAATGAGCGGTGCGATGATGTGGCCAGAAACACTCCGGCTGCAATTCCGGATTGAATAAACTGGCGGCGAGTCGATTGAGTCATGGCACTATGTCCCATTCAAAAGCGTGAATCTCTGAGATGATGAAATTTGCGAGCGGAAAAATGATACCAGCTTGCGATCAGAATCTGCACCGATCAGCGATTTCGATTACGGACCACGATCCACGACTTGTCGAGGTCCGAACCGTTCGCCACCAATGTTACATGCGTTGGCACGACTACTGGCAAACAAGTAACTTGCGCTAACTTTTAAATACTTCCACGAAGACGCAATGAGATTCTGAATGCGAACGTTTCTCTATGAGTTCTGGCTGTTCGGAATCAAACTGGCATCTGCCAGTATCTTTGGCGGGTACCTGCTGTTTCTGATCATCGTTACGCACTTCTGGTATCCGATCGATGGATTGTACCGGAATGATTTTCTGTTCCTGGCCGCGGTGGGATTTCAAATCGTGCTGCTGGCTTTCCGGCTGGAATCATTTCGTGAAACGATCGTGATCATGATCTTTCACATCGTGGCCACGTTCATGGAACTGTTCAAAACGTCGGACGCAATCAATGCCTGGCACTATCCTGGCGAAGCATACGTCCGCCTGGGCAACGTCCCATTGTTTGCCGGTTTCATGTACAGCGCCGTTGGCAGTTACATGGCGAGGGTGAACCGGATTCTGGACTTTCGCTTTACCAATGCTCCACCAACATGGGCATCGTTCGTTCTTGCCACGTTGATCTACGCAAACTTTTTTACACACCATTTCTTTTACGACATCCGCAACGTGCTGTTACTGGGATCTGTCGTACTGTACGGCCGCTGCATCATTTATTTTCGCATGGATAAGCTTCATCGCCACATGCCACTGATGCTGGCTCAGTTTCTGACGGCAATCATCATCTGGTTCGCGGAAAACGTGGCGACGTACTCGAGAGTCTGGGTCTACCCCAACCAGACCGGCGACTGGCAGATGGTCCCGCTCAATAAACTGGCCGCGTGGTACCTGCTGCTGACACTGAGTTTTGTTCTAGTGACGATCGTCCATCCGTTGAAAACGATGGTGAAAGACGCGGAACTGCAAGGCCAGGACGGTTAAGTGGTACCACTTACGAATTCGAGTCCGTTGCGACAATGATCGCTTTTCCGTCTTTGCCGATTTGTGCAAAGCTCAGAGCTTCAGTCGGGCAGACGTCGATGCACCCGCCGCAACCGATACAGGGCGTCTCGGTCAGTCCAAACGAAACTTCGATTGGCTTTTTATCTTTGTGAGCATAAGCCGCCACGTCGATTCCCATGGGGCAGGCTTCTGTGCAGACTCCCAGCCCGCGGCACTTGTCATTCGGGACGACCGCAAACTTGCTCCGCGAGAAACGTCCGAACAGTTTCATTCCCTGAGCCATCGGGCAGCCGTATCGACACCAGACTCGAGTACCAAAGATTGGATAAGCACCGACTCCGACGACCGACCCAAAAACAAAATCGATGATCAGGTCCTGAGTTGCCTGCATGGTCGTGACGACGCTGGTCGCACTGAAGAATTTCATACCGTCAAGCAACAGCATTACCCCGAAGACAACGGCAAAGCCCAGACAGATGAGCTGAATGACTTCAAGCTTCTGTGAAGTTTTTCCACGAGGTGTATAAAGCCGTACCCATTTCTGCCCCCAGGGCAGGACGCCAACCGTTTCAGCGAGATTTCCGCACGCACAGAACCAACTGCAGTAGCGTTTGCCAAAGAACCAAACGGCGACCGGAATCACGAGAAACATGTAGACGGCCAGGCCCGGGTTCGTAAACGCCGGAAAAACGTAAACGTGTGCGGCTTTGGTAGCAACTCGGCCTGGATCATTAAAAAATCCGCCGGTCTGACGAAGTCCCGGCAGCACGTACGGTGCGAAATAAAATGCCACAAATTGAACAATCAGAATCGACCTGAATTTATTTCGCTGGTACGTCGAGAGCCGACCTTTTTTCCTGCTTCGCTGATACTGATTTCGGTTCGAAATCAGAACCCAGAAGCACGTGCCGCAAACAAGACCCGTGTAAACAGTGCCGTACCAGAAGCCGGGGCTTTTGCCGAGTAGATGAAAGCTTGTGAGATCACCATCCGATCCCAACAGCCAGTGTGGATACTTGTGGATCACGTAGAAAACCAGGACTGCCGGAAAAAAAAATACAAGGAACAATTTCTCGTTCAAGCTCCGTTGGTCCGACTTTTTGACGACCATTGATTAATCTCTGCTATCACTTAAACGGTGGTATGGACTCGCATCATCGAGTGCATCTGGTCAACTGGACGCTGCCGCTGCGGGACGCTTACACAAAAACCGGATTCTGCATTTTGGAGCAAGCTATGTTACTCTGGTCGCTTCCAGGGGAGTAGCTGCAGGTCGCTGCAGAACGGCGAAGCTGGCAGGCACGCCTGGTTATAAAGATTGGCATTAGAAGGGGCCCCACTGCAGGCATACCGAACGGCTATCGGGTTCATGACAGCGTTGCTGCGAACAAGGACCGTCGAACCATCGATCTTTCCTTTCGCGGGATACCATTTACCAGATTTATCGGCGACCTCGAAATGAGCAAGATCACCGTCCAATGTGGGTTTCGCCGGTTTGAGACCATCCTTGTGAGCAATCATTAATCCCCCATCCGCGTGTGTAAATTCGACGCGAACATCACTGTCTTCTATCCTTGCGGACTTGAACAACGGCCCGCTGAACGGAACTTTTTTTTCATAATTCTTTGCCAATGCCCAGCGAGCAAGACGATCGCCGACGTCAAGTTTGTTGGCCGGGTGAATGTCGCTTTCAGGAAGGTCGATCGTGACCGCCATTCCTGTATGTTTAATAGTAAGACTGCGGCGTTGTTCTTCGCGCAGACGAATCCAGCCCGTGGCCGATTCGCTGAATGGCGGCAACTGCACAAAGTAGAAAGGAAGCTCTGGCCGCCCCCACTCGTCACGCCACCCCTCAACTAGAGCCCGCATCTTCTGTTGATAATTGCGAGGATCTTCACCGCGTCCAGCATTCGACTCGCCCTGATACCAAACAAATCCCCGCACCGCGTACGGGGCAATTGGCGCGACGCGGGCGTTAAAGATTCGCCCCGGCAAGCCGGCAGTATTACGAACGACCACTCCCCCTGTAATCCCGGCAAGTTCAGCGAGCTTGTTCTGCTCGGCAAGTGACAGAATGGGCCGCAGAGCTTTCTGCTTTTCGAATTGTGCTCGCGGGATGAATCCTTCGATCGGTTTACCACCCCACGATCCCTCAATGATGCCAACCGGCACCCCAAGCTCGTCGTGCAGCTTTCGGGCAAAAAAGTAAGCTACCGCAGACTGTCGGCGGCGGTTCACGGGAGTATCGACCTGCCAGGCCGACACCTTCAAACGCTGTGTCAGCGGTTCCGGGGAATCAGGTTCGTCAATTCGAAGTACGCGAATATCGTCAGTCGCGGGCGTCGCGATGATTTCATGAAATGCCGAAATTTTCCGAGCGCATGCTTCGAGCGTCATCTGCATGTTTGATTGACCACTCGCATACCACACTTCGCCCACCAGCACGTTCTGAAACTCCAGGCGTTGTTCTCCCGACTCAACAATCAGCCTCTTCCCTTCCCTCTCTGTCTCGAGTGGCGTCAGGTCAATTCGCCACGAACCATCGTTCGAAGCTGTGACCTTTTTTGTTTGTCCGGCAAAATGGACAATCACTTTTTCGCCGGCCGACGCCTTTCCCCACACTGGCAACTTCACGCCCTGCTGAAAAACGGCGTTGTCTGTGAAAACGTCGGCAACACGCAGATTCTGGACGGGATGCGAGGTTTGCGTCCCAGTCCCGACTGATGCGTCTTTTTCCGTAGACGTTGAGTCAGAGATGTACCTGGCGACGTCGCGCAGAGCGATGACTGTGCATTTTTCGTCAGCAAGGTGCTGCAAGTATCGTTTAAATTTTTCGGGAGTCGTTGATACCCACGGGTGAGGCGAGTCGGGAATGCCGTGGAAGGTCATGACAGCAATCCTGCCATCTCTTGCCAGCGCTGTTGCTTCCACAAACTGTTCGAAAGTACTGCCCGGCTTACCATCAAAGGCCTGTGGCATCAGCAGTGCGTTGTCCTTCGCAGGATCGAACGCACGAGCACCGCCTGCTCGTGCGAAGTGATACCCCCGGTCTTTCAGCACCTTGACCGCAACGTCGCTGGTCGCATAACCGGGGTAGCAGAAGCTGACGGGCTTCGAAATCCCGTACCTGACACATTGCTCTTCGATGTAAGCCACGTCCGAGTCGATCTGCCCTGGCGTTTGCCGAGTAACAGCACTATGCCGTCGTGTGTGGTTTCCAATTTCGAACCCAGACTTGTGTAGTCCGCTGATCTGCTCCCACGTCATGTAGTCTTTTTTATTGGTCGTGAAGTTGAAGCCTTCGGTGATGAAGAAGGTTGCTCCGAAACCGAACTTCTTCAGGAGTGGGCCGGCATACTTCGCATGACTGACTGCAGAATCATCAAACGTCAGGACAACGAGCTTGTCAGGGACTGCTACCGTCTGGTTCGCCCCTTCGGCGATACTGCCGGAAGCGGCAGCAGATTCGTCCGCTGAAATCTGACCGATGCCTGAAACGATAAACAGAACGGCCAACAGGAGTACGCGATAAGCTATCCGCAAAGGGTTCATGAATCTGGTCCTTTGGTTGCACGAGCGTGTGAGGCAGCACAGCAACCAACTCGGCTGAAAATATGTTGCTGAGCAGAGTTTTCGTCGTTGCGGCGTTGTACTTTCACTTGCCATTTTTCGACTGAGGCCACGTGATCACTCGTTTCCGAGCTGAATCTATCAGAGTCAGACCGGAAACAGACGCCTTGCTGACACCGTCACCAACATCAAGTCGCAATTGGTAGATGCGTTGCTCTGCTGGCAGCCGCAGTTCTATGTCGTGCCATTTGTCGTCAGCGTCAACGACGAACTCCATCCGCTCCCCTTTAGGAAGGATCGTTTTCGAATCGGTCGTGTAGAACAACTCGCCGCCGCCTTTTGTTCCCCCCCGTAGTCGAAACTTCAGGCGATACGGCCCAACCGGGATGTCGCGACCTCTCAAATCCATAGCGATTCCCGGATCATCACCATTGAATTCGAGACGAAGCTCGCCGTCCACGATCGTGAGCTTTGTGTTCTTCCGAGCTCGGATCCCATGTGCAGAACCACGACGCCTTGCTGAACGGTTTGGCTTACCGGAAGCGGAAGCAGGCTCGTTATCGAACTTCGTCCATTCAGGATGATGATGCGGCAGTTTCGCATCAATTGCCGTTGCGTACGACTTCGGCGATGCGTGCAGAACGGTCTTCGTCATCTCCGTCCACGTGTCGATCATCTTCTGTAGACGCTCAGGTTCCGCTTCGGCGAGGTTATTCAGCTCAGTACGATCCTTAGCGATATTGTAGAGCTCCCAGGCTTCCCGTCGGAAACTGACGGCCTTCCAATCGCCGTCCCGCAGACCGCGGTCATCCGAGAACAGCAGATGAATCGGCGTCCGTATTCCCAATGAGCCGCCGTCGAACACTGGTTTCAAAGATACGCCAGATACGGGACGTAACTGACGATCGGACCATGACTGGGGTATCTCACATCGAGAAATGTCAGCCAGCGTCGGCAGAACATCAATCAGGTGAGCCGGCTCATGAACGATGTCGCCAGGCCCGGTTTTCAAACCTGCCGGCCAGTGAACGATCGCCGGAGTGGCAATGCCCCCTTCGAACTGATTCTGCTTGTAATAGCGAAACGGACTGTTCCGCGCCCATGACCAGCCGGTCGAGTCGGCCAGCGCGATGTCACCATTGGTTGGCTCGACATCGAGTAGCGGTTTTCGTCGGTCGTACGGGCATGCACCATTGTCAGACACAAACAGAATCAGAGTGTTATCCAACTCGCCGTTCGCACTCAGGTCTGCAACCAGACGTCCCACTTCCTGGTCGACTCGATCAATCATCGCGGCCAGCGTCGTCATCCGATTGGCTTCGTACCCCTGCCGCCAGGTCTCCATCGTCTTCCATGCAGCCAAATGCTCCGGACGGGGGCTCGCCTTAAGGTCTTCCGGAAGCAGCCCGATGTTCTTCTGCTTCGCAACACGAGCCGCTCGAACAACATCCCACCCCTCATCATATTTACCTTTGTATTTCGCATAATCAGCCGGCAGCGCGTGCAGCGGTGCGTGCGGCGCATTAAATGCGACATACAGATACCACGGCTTTCCGGAATTTCGAGCGTCTTTGAGAAACTTCAAACTAAAGTCTACGTTGGCGACCGTGGTATAGAATCCGCTGTCAGGTACCTGCCATCCGTCACCATTCAACCGGAACGTCTTGTCGCCCTTGAAGAAATTGCACGCGCCGCTGAGATGGCCGAAGTATCTGTTGAATCCAAAATCGGTCGGTTCACGCTGCAGGTGCCACTTGCCGGTCATTGCTGTGAAATAGCCACCGTTGCCAAGCACTTCTGCTGAGGTCACGGCATGACTCATCGCGGTGTCGCCCGCAGCAATGCAATACTGTCCCGTCAGCAATGACACACGCGACGAGTGACATTTCGCTGTGTTGTAGAACTGAGAAAACCGCAGACCGCCACGCGCGAGCGCATCCAGGTGTGGTGTTTCGATTTCACTTCCGTAGCATCCGAGGTCTGAGAATCCCATGTCGTCGGCCATAATGACGACAATGTTCGGACGATCAGCCGCATCGCCTGATGGGAGTAACAACAGAAACAATCCGATCGAAGTCAGTAGACGATTCATTCTGATAAAACCATTGGGAGTCGGAAAGCGGTAAATGTTCTTGTCGTGGTCCGGCGAATATTTCCCACCGAAACGCGCGAAGCAAGCGCCAGTCTACCCAACTGACCGAGCCGACACCGCTCCGAGGGAATTTTCCGGTTTGGCCGTTATCATCTGTGACTTGAACCACTGATAAAAATGGAGAACCGATGAACAACCAACTGCCAAAACCACTCGCCGGCCGCCTGTTGTCATTTGCTCTGGTCCTGACGAGCAGCTTTTCCACCTTACTGGCACAGCAGCCGGTTCAGTCAAAGCCAGCACGGCCGAAACCTGAATCCGCAAAGACGGAGCGTTACGATGCGTCTTTCCCAAAACCCACGGTCGCTGGTGTGCGTTATGGCGACCATGAACGGCACATCCTCGACTTCTGGAAAGCTGAATCATCCACTCCAACGCCGCTCGTGTTCATCATTCACGGCGGTGGCTGGCAAGGCGGTTCGAAAGAACGTGCTCAACGCTTTGCTGACGTTGCCACACTGCTGCAGGCCGGCATCTCGGTGACCGCGCTCAACTATCGGTATGTCCGACAGGGTGTTGAAGCCGGCCTTAAGCCGCCGGTTAAGGCCCCGTTGCACGATGCTGCACGGGCACTGCAGTTTGTTCGCAGCAAAGCAAACGAATGGAATGTCGACAAAGAACGGATCGGTGCAGCTGGCGGTTCGGCAGGAGCCTGTTCCAGTTTATGGCTGGCCTTTCACAACGATCTGGCCGACCCCCAAAACGACGATCAGGTGGCTCGCGAGTCAACAAGATTGTGGTGTGCTGCCGTCATTGGTGCCCAAACGACGCTCGATCCGAAACAGATGAAAGAGTGGACCCCCAACAGCAGGTACGGCGGACACGCTTTCGGTCTGCAGGGTTTCCCGAAGTTTCTCACTGAACGTAAAAACATCCTGCCGTGGATCGCCGAGTACTCTCCATACGCCCTGGTGTCCAAAGACGATCCGCCGGTGTATCTAGCCTATTCCACTCCGCCGGCCCTCGGCCAGGATCAGCGAGACCCGACACACACGTCCAACTTCGGTGTGAAGCTGCAGGAGCATTGCGAGGGAATCGGTGTCGACTGCGAACTCGTGTACCCGAACGCTCCGCATGTTAAACACGCAAGCCCTACTGATTATCTCATCAAGACACTTAAGTCGGGAAATCGATCGACAGCGGCGTCAGCAACAGCGAGCCATCTGACCAGAAATATTGAAGGCTGGACAGTACTCATTAGCGCGCGACTTCTTAAGCAGGAGCAAGCGGCGACCGAACGAGCACTGGAACTGCTGACCCTGCAGCTTCAGGAGATTACGCGTGTAGTGCCAGCAACTGCTGTTGCCGAACTGCGTAAAGTGCCGCTCTGGTTTTCTCCAGAATACCCCGGCACACAACAAAGAGCAGAATACCATCCCGGCGCTGGCTGGCTTCGCAACAACAAGCGTAACCCCGCAATGGCAAAGGCCGTGGAATTCACAAACATTCGCATCTTCGAACGCGAGACAAAGAGGATGCCAAACTTCGCGCTTCACGAACTAGCACACGCCTATCATGACCGAGTGCTTGCCAAAGGCTTCGGCAATGAAGCAATCAAAGCTGCCTTTGAAAACGCCAAAGAAAAAGGGCTCTACGAGAAGGTCGAGCAACGGTTTGGCGATGGCCGCTCAGCCACTGTTCGTTCCTACGCCATCACAAATCCGATGGAATATTTTGCCGAATGCACCGAGGCTTATTTCTCAACAAACGACTTCTTCCCATTCACGAATAAGCAGCTCGAGAAGCACGACCCGCAAATGTTCGCTCTGGTAAAAACACTTTGGTCACGGACCACCAGGAAATAAGGATACGGCAAGCGGTCAGCAATGATAAAGTTCAAGGACAGGCCAGTATGAACATACACCGAAGATGCTTCCTCACAAGCAGCGTGATTTCCGCATTCACACTAACATCACGAATCCAGGCAGAATGGGAGCCAAGCCAGCGTTACCCGGACCCGCGTGTCCGGGCAATAGACAAGAGCTTCATGAAGTATCGCTTGAGTCTTGCCAAGGTCGAACGCATTGCCACCGGAATGCGTTGGAGTGAAGGCCCTGTCTGGTTCGGCGACGGGCGATACCTGCTGTGGAGTGACATCCCCAACAACCGGATCATGAAATGGGAAGAAGAAACCGGAGTAGTCAGCGCCTTCCGCAAACCATCCAGCAACTCGAACGGCAACACGCGTGATCGCCAGGGACGTCTCGTCACCTGCGAGCATGACTCCAGGCGAGTGACCCGTACTGAATACGACGGATCGATCACCGTCATCGCCGATGAGTTTGAGGGCAAGCCGCTCAATTCGCCAAATGACATCGTGTGTCGATCCGATGGTTCGCTCTGGTTTACTGACCCACCATTCGGAGTTCTCGGATTTTATGAAGGCCACAAAGCAAAGCAGGAACTGCCTACTAATGTTTATCGATGGGATCCTGCCACTAACAAACTGAATATCGTCGCCGACGACCTTAACCGTCCAAACGGTCTCGCGTTCTCGCCAGATGAATCAAAGCTGTACGTGGTCGAAGCCGGAGTAACTCCTCGTGTCATCCGATCCTACGACGTCACCAGGGACAGAACGCAACTGACAAACGGTCAAACGTTCCTGACTGCCGGGAACGGCGGAACCCCGGACGGTTTTCGCGTCGACATCGATGGCAACCTGTGGATTGGCTGGGGCATGGGACAGGAGGGCCTTGATGGAGTCTCCGTCTTCAATAAGGATGGCAGGCTCATCGGCCGTATCGACCTGCCTGAACGATGCGGCAACGTCTGTTTCGGCGGACGACATCGCAATCGACTCTTCATGTGCGGCAGCACCTCAGTGTATTCACTGTTTGTGAATACTCAGGGCGTCGCTGGCGGTTGAGTCAGCGAAAATAAAAGGGCATCCAGTTTTCTACGCTGGTCACAGGCTGCCGGGCATGGTGCTGGTCGCCGTTCCGGCAGCGATTCTACATTTCTCAGCCCCGTCGCTGCGAGATGCATGGCAGTATCTGGCTCTATTTAATTTGTTTGCGGGCAGCACAGACCCGTTCAGAACATGATAATTCAGCGCAGGGCTGGCTCTTCTGCTGTCCGCCTCGCTGCGGTTTGACGTGCCGGTATTACTGGCCTGAAAGACAGTCCTCTTCGTCGGCAACTCCGTCTACTTTCCTCTGATC
>CALGTK010000266.1 GCA_937904325.1 uncultured Planctomyces sp. | reverse complement strand
CAATGTCGAAACGCTTAGTCTCGGTGGCTACCTTTCGTCCGTTTCTCAGTGGCAGCGGCTTTGCGAACGCCACGGACTTGATGAGCAGGCCAAACAGTGTCGAGAACTCGCACGCTCTGCTTTCACCGAAGCCGCCGCCGACTGGAAAGCGACCGTCGAAGATCGCGAAGAAGTCGCCAGCGTCGACACACTTTTCGATGACCTGCTCGGTACAGCACAGCTCGAAGCCGACATTCGCAACCGTGGGCTTCTTGAACCGGCAGCACTGACGCCACTCCGCCAACTTCGAGACAACCTGCGTGATGAACTATCGGCTGACCTGAAAAACGAAAATCTGGACAACCGAACACTCAATCGCTGGACGCAGCTGATCGCCGACCAGTGCGATCACATCCTGACGACTGCCGATGACCTTGCCCCGGATGTTGCCGCCGAGCAGATTCGGTCAACTCTGTTACTTTCAGGTTGGTATCTCAAAAACGTTGACCGGCGGCGCAATGACGGCACACGCCACTTAAAACGGCGACATCGCCGGCTCAGAGCAGAAGAACAGGAACGTCAGCTCCAGGGTTCCCTTGAATCAATATTCGGTCGCAAGTTTACCGGAAGAATGGAACGACTGATTCTCGTGCTGATCTGCCTGGTTCTAGGTCTGATGATTGCCGAATGGACGATGCCACTCTCAGAAGAAACCGTCTACTGGTTGGCAATCGTAGATGCCGCGGCGTGTGCGGTCTTCCTGACAGAATTCGGCCTCAAGCTGACATTAGTCAAAGGCCGCAGTCGCTGGTTTGTCCGACACTTCTTCGTCGACTTTGTTCCCTCAATTCCATTCGGCCTGTTAACCGCCGGAATGGCAAATTCCGGCGACGTCATGCGTGCAGGCCGCGCAGTCCGCTTCGCACGTCTCCCCAGGTTCGTTCGCTATGTCCGAATTCTTAGACCGATTGTTCGTATCACTCGCGCGCTAGGACTTGTCGCACGAGGTATCGACCGGCTTGCTCGCCGATATGGGCACGTCTTGAACTGCAACGTCATCCTGCACCCAACGCAACGTGAACAGGAACTCTTCGAGCAGGAACGACGGGAAGCAGCTCGCAATCTTCAGGAATTGCGCCAGCTACTGCGAGATGCCTGGTCGCGAATGTTTGCGGAAACCTGCCCGGAAGACAGACTCTTTGTCGCAAACACGCGAATCGAAGGGCTGCAGCACACCCTGAAACGACGAACAATTCAGTTCGAAGAAAGCAGCCGAGCCACAAGTGGAACTCGCGATATCCCTGCCGAAGCCTTGCTAGACCGAATGGAATCACTGGAGCCATCACTGGTCGAACCAGCGCTCGGCGAGCCCATGATGATGCAACTCGCACGGATCATCCGAATCCTGTCAGTCGCTCCGCTGCGCTGGCTACCGATCATCAGGCAATGTATACCGGCCCAAGCCAGCCTGATGAGCGAAGCAGACGTTGTCTCCACCACATCGCGACGCGTTGCTCGCTTCCTGCGAAAATTTCACGATGGCTGGTTCTGGCTGACCGACCTTTACGGCACGGTTACCCCATCGCAATTCATCGACCGTGTTGGCGGCATCCTCGTTAAGAGTTCTTCACGACCAGCCTATCGACTACTCCTCTTTGGTGGCTTTCTGATCCTGACCGAAGCCACCCTGTCGATCGTCGAGATCGATGCCCTGGAGCCTCTGCGAGCATTTCTGAAGCGTTTCCTGGGAACGACAGTGCTTGTACTCGGTGGTGTCTGTCTATTCGTACTTGGTCTTGGTTGGTGGCTGCAACGGGTCGCTCGTGAGGCCACCGAGTTTTATGACAAGTCAGTACAAGCTCAGTTTTTACACTTGATGGATTCAGTCCGGCCGAAATACGTGACGCGCGACGCTGCCGCGTTGTACGAAAGAGTTCTGGCTGCCGACTGGCCAAGTGACGATTCTCGCAGCGACTCTGAACGCATCGAATTCCTGTCCAAACGGCTTCGCAACGCCATGTTTCGTACGACTCAGACAACAGACAACGACGATCGTTTCGAAACGCTGCTTCCGTTCGTCAATCGACTGGAACTGCTTTACCATGACTGGATCGATGGCGCGATGTTCACTCGCAGCGATACTCGCACAACGAATCAGCTACTCGGAAATACCGCCATCAGTCAGTTGATGCTGACATCCGATCGCATCTCGAAAAAAGACACGAAACTGCTATCTCAAGTCGATCTTGAAAACCAAAAATCTCTTCTGAACGGCCCCTACCTTTGGTTCCATTTTATCGCGCAGTCAGTCAGTCATTCTGTTGCCCGACTACTCGTCGACTATAACCGCCGGGCAATTCCCAACCATGAGTTACCGCACTGTTCCGAGTCTCAGAGGAATTCATTCACGCAGTGGCTGAATACTGATCCCGACTTCCAGCATGACAACAAAACGATTGTCGAACCTGCCGATGCGAACTCTGGATACGTAACAACGTCCTTTACTGCGTTACACTTTCTTGATCCTGACCCGCAACGTGATCAAACAGTCAAAGAGCACTTCGGCGAGGAAGTCATCGCCAGAATTCGAGGCGACCGCAGCCTGCTGATCCGCCGAACATTCGGCACATTGCCGTTGCACCTTCGTCCGCGAAGCGAACGAGTCGTCAATCTCTACGCTGCCTACGAAGGATGGATTGCTGGCGGACGAATTTTTCTCGTCCCCTGGTTTCTCTTCGTCGTGCTATGTCGATTGCTCATCCGACTGATCGGATGGGTTTACCAATCAGTGCAGGAGATCCGAAACCCGGAACGGCGAAAAATGCCCATCGATGCAGCGCAGGCTGACTTCCGAGTTGCCGTTCGAAAGGTCAATCGCATACGTAGTCCAGTCGCAGAACGTTGCGTGCGACTGCGTGCAATCTTTGATCCCGCATGGTTGGGAGTCGCTTTGCCTGGTGAGCAGTCAACTCTGCTCGGCACGGCAGACGCTGATGCAGACATTGCGTTTCTGCGACTCGGACCAGCGACACAAAGAAAAATCGAATCCGAAAAACGAAGATGCCTTTCAGGAATGCGATGGCTGGAACACTCGCTTGAAGATGGCCTGCTAGAGCGTATCGCCGAGCAACGCGGACTTGCGAAAGACGCATTCAATTCCCGGCAGCATTTGCGAGCCGCATCAATCGCCGTTCACGCTGATCTTAACGGAGTCCGCGCACATCTTTTTGCAAAACCGATGCTCGCAGAAATCCTGCACACGACTGGTGCTAAGCCGTCGCTTCGAGATCGAGTCAGTCCACGATTTTCTCTCCGTGCAGCATTCCACCGCTACTTGAAAACAACAGAATTGACTGAACTGGCCGCGGAACGCAGCGCGTGGAAATCCGTTCTTAAAAACGAGTCAGGTGCGGCGGCCGCACTGATGGCATGGGACACGTTCGGAGATAGCGTTGAACAAGAAGGCGAACGTCGGCTGGGAGAAATCCTGCAGCATCCCGGCCGGATCACTGAGCAACTCTTAACGCTACGGATGATCGAAACACTGACCGTGCTGGACGTGCTCCATTACCGGGAGCACATCTTCAAACTCGGACAGTACGACGAAGGACACGATCTACTGTCGCTGTGACCGGAATAAGATTCCCGAGTCATTCGAACTGACGACAGACTGAGCCTACAACACACCAACTTGACGGGTTGTTAACCCAGAGCCTTCACATTCCAGATTTCGTCCGCGTACTGCGTGATTGTCCGGTCGCTGGAGAACCAGCCACTTGCAGCCGTATTTAAGATGCTCATCGTATCCCAACGGTCCTGATCACGGTAAGCATCGTTCACACATTTCTGAGCATCGATAAAACTCCGCAGGTCGGCGATCGTTAACCACGGATCGTGTGGATTCCGCAGTCCAGCGGTAAGCATGCTGAAAACACCAGGCTGAGACTCGTTAAACATCCCGCTCTCGAGAAGCTGCATGAGCCGGGTGATGTCGGCATCGTTCGCAATGATCGCGTTTGGTCGATAGTCCTTACGAGCTTCCACAACTTCGGCCGCGTTTAACCCAAACAGGAAGAAGTTCTCTTCTCCAGCCTGCTCTCGGATCTCGATGTTCGCACCGTCCAAAGTGCCGATGGTCAATGCTCCGTTCATCATGAACTTCATATTTCCCGTCCCCGACGCTTCTTTTCCGGCCGTAGAAATCTGCTCAGATAACTCTGCAGCCGGGCAGATCACTTCCATCGCCGAAACACGGTAGTTCGGCAGGAATACGACTTTCAGGAGGCCGCTGGCTCGGGGATCGTTGTTGATTACGTATGACACGTTGTTGATCAGGTGAACGATCAACTTCGCTACGTGATAACCCGGCGCGGCTTTGCCACCTATTAGAATGCAGCGAGGCACCATCCCTTCTGTGTCGCCTTCCAGGATTCGACCGTAAAGATGGATCGCATGCAAAACGTTAAGAAGCTGCCGCTTGTATTCATGGATTCGCTTGACCTGAGCGTCAAACATTGCCGACTCACTGAACTGCACTCCGGTTTCACGCTCGACAAGCTGGATTAAACCACGTTTGTTGGCCTGTTTAACGGCTCGCCACTTTTCGCGAAACGCACCGTCTCGAGCGAAGGAAGCGAGTTCCGAAATGCGACTGAGATCCTTCTGCCAGCCGTCACCGATTGCTTCGTTCAGCAAATCCCGCAATCCAGGATTGCAGTGCGCCAGCCAGCGACGCTGAGTAACACCGTTAGTTTTATTGTTGAATTTTTCCGGCCAAAGTGCATGAAAGTCGCCGAAGAGTCCTGCTTTGAGTAGTTCTGTATGAAGCCCCGCTACACCATTCACAGAGAAGCTTCCAACGATGGCGAGATAAGCCATCCGAATGTGCGGATGCTCGCCCTCTTCAACCAGCGACATGCGGGCAAGGATGCCCGCGTTATTCGGAAAGTGCTCTGTAATCTGCGTCAGAAATCGCGAGTTGATCTCGTAAATAATCTCCAGCAAACGAGGCAGCAGGTGACTGAACAGACCGACCGACCATCGCTCCAGCGCTTCAGGAAGCAACGTGTGATTTGTGTACGCCATGCATTGCGTGGTGATACCCCACGCAGCATCCCAGGACAAACTATGCTCGTCCATCAACAAACGCATAAGTTCAGGGACAGCGCATGCCGGATGAGTATCATTTAACTGGAAGCAGTTGCTGGTGCCAAAGTTGGTGAAGTCCTCGCCATTCTTACGGACCCACTGAGCCAGGACGTCCTGCAGACTAGCCGACACCAGGAAGTACTGTTGCTTCAGGCGCAGTTCTTTTCCATTTTCGCTGGAATCATTCGGATATAGCACCATCGTTATCTGTTCGGCAAGATTCTTCGCCGCCACAGCTTCCGGATAACTTCCAGCGTTGAACTCTTCCAGATCGAACTCGTCGGTGGCACACGCCTTCCAAAGCCGCAACGAGTTGACCGAACCGTTTCGATAACCCGGAACAGGCATATCGAAGGGAAGCGCCAGCACGTCATTTCCGTTCGCCCATCGAACCCGCGGAGAGCCATCTTCGTCACGATAATGCTCGGTGTGCCCGTAAAAGTGAACTCGTTGAACATCTTCAGCACGCTCCAGTTCCCAGGGATTTCCATTTCGCAGCCAGTGATCAGGACTCTCCATCTGCTGACCATTCTCGATCTGCTGATGGAACATTCCATATTCATACCGCAGACCGTATCCAACAACTGGCAACTGAAGGTTCGCGCAGCTGTCGAGGAAACACGCCGCCAGACGTCCAAGCCCCCCGTTTCCCAGCCCCGCATCGTGTTCCTGTTCTGCGAGTTCTTCGAGTGTGACGCCATACGCGTGAAGAGCCGTACGCGCGTCTTCATCCAAATCGAGATTCGCCACCGCGTTGGTTAACGAACGCCCGATCAGAAACTCCAGAGACAGGTAATAAACCTTCTTTTCGTCACTCTGAGCGAATCGAGCGTGGGTCGTTCGCCAGTCGCGGACGAGCCGATCTCGCACTGCAGTCGCGAGAGCTCTGTAAAGGTACTCTGAAGCAAATTTCGAATCGTCATGAGCAAGTGTCAAGGCAAGATGCCTCGCAACTTCTCGGTCAAGATTCTCCAGCACGGTCTGAGCCGCCTCGGGTGAAATCGCGGTTGTTGAGGAAACGGATTCGTGACTCTGTGACGACGGAGTATCAACGCTTGCTGACATTGGAAATGTTTCTCTGGTTTCAACAGGGTAGAGCTATACCGAAAAAATGCATAATACGTCACGTGATTGCCTGATCGCGGCGAGCGTGCACAGGCCGATTGCATGAAATTAAAGTCTACTTCGTGAGTCGATCGCAGGCGGCAAAACGCTTGAGCAAATCCGCAACGAAGTCGTCGGTCAACGCGTCTAGACCTTCTTCAGCCCGAACCTGACCAGCAAACTCCTTCATCCTCTGTTCGTCCTGGACGAGCGACGCAGTATCAAGAGGGAGATATTTCAAGACGGCCTGCTGAGCAGCAAGCAACTCCCCGGCTGCCGTCTTTCCAGCTTCCACGCCTGGTTGATGGTACGAGTTGATACCAAGCATCGCTCCGTAATAGCCGACCGTCCTCTCAAAGAGAGCAATCAGAGCCCCAAGCGTATGTTCGTTAAATCGATCAATCGTAATTCTTAGCGACGGACGTCCAGTCTCAGTCAGGGCCCTGGCCGTGCCTTCCTGAAAAGCCATCAGGTAGTCACCGGCCGTCACGCCGGGTTCGACTTCCTGCTCTTCGACTTCAGGATTAAGCACACGAAGGAATATCACGAAAAAGTCTTTATAGCCGTCACGCAGCTGTTGAACGTACGAGTGCTGGTCGGTCGAACCTTTATTTCCAAAGACCGAAATCCCCTTCCCTGCTTTTCCAACCGACTCCATCACAAGCTGCTGCAGATACTTCGATATCAGACAAATACGATCGCAATACGGAAGCACGACCATATTGCGTAATGATTGATGCTCCACCACATGGAACCACGCCGTCGCCAGCATCAAGGCTGGATTCGATTCCAATGATTCGATGCGAGTCACTTCATCCATGTCGCGAGCACCTGCCAGAAACGACTTCGAATCGAATCCAAGCAAACTGGCCGGCAACAATCCAACTGCCGAAAACAGCGATGTGCGGCCGCCAACCCAATCCCAGATTGCAAAACGTTTCAACCATGCAGGCCCGGCCGTTTGGGAATCCTCGACCGATTCCGATCCAGCAAGCTTGTCAAGGGCACTTGCGGGCTGCGTTACAGCCGCGGCGTGTTCCTCAAAAGAAAGGCCTGCCCGTTCGTAAGCAGCTTTGGCGAACTTCATGCCATTGGCCGTCTCCTTTGTGCCACCCGACTTTGAAACAATCACGGTCAGCGTCGAACTCAAACCACCAGACCGTTCGATCTCACCGAGCGTCCGCTGAAATCCGAACGGATCAGTATTATCCAGGAAAAACATCCCGGGAGTACTACCGGGCACTCTTAGCGAATCATAAAGCAGTTGCGGACCGAGACCTGATCCGCCAATCCCAATCCACAGAATATTGCGGAAACGGCCCGAGAATACGTCCCGACCAAATTGCTCAATGCTCTTTTGCGTCGCAGTAATTGCAACACCGAGATCCCCGGGGGCAAGGTCCGGATTCCTCAACCAGTAGTGGCCGACCATTCGACCTTCATCCGTATTTACTTTTTCGCCCGCCTCTACAGCTGCCATTTCCTGGAGCGCTCTGCCAATCGGCTCTCGATAATGATCCGCCAATTCCTCGGGCAATTCCAAACGAGCGAAATCGATTTCAACACCGGCCGCCTTCAAACTGTTGCTCATCGCTCGGACACTCCATTCTGGTAATGCACCCGTTGCCGTAGTTATTTCAGATCATGCCCGTCAATGTCGATGCTGCCTGTTTTCCAGACCGCGGAGCCTGAACTCAGACTCATCATCAACAATAGCTCAACCGATGCTAAGCGTTCACCGAACCAGAATTTACCAGCCTCAGGCGGATTTGTAGCGGCACTTGGTTCAAGAATCACGAGTCAGCACAAAGACCGGACCAACTCGGACGAATCCGTTGCTCAGTAGGTGGAGGTCACTCGCAAAGCGCGAGCAACCCATAAACAAAGTGCGACCCGACATGACTACCTGACACTAAGAATGCTCACAGCAAACGTCACTCCGTTCTCATGCATATCTGGCCTGCATTACATCCTGGACCAGAGCGATGGCATCTACAAACGCTGCCCCGGGGCCACGTGCTCTGAACGTGCCAAACCTGTGTCGGAAGTCTGGCAATGCTCAGCGTCTACACACAGTAATTAATGCAGCCTGCTCAAACAGCATCTAGAACTTTCGGACAACGCCGACAACGACCCCAATTACCGTCACGTTAGACGAGTACACAGCCTTCCGACTCGAGGTCAGAGGCTCGAGACGCCCCCCTTTGGCGTCAGTGAAGTATCGGCGAATCGTGGCATCACGGCCGTTGACGATCGCCAGCACACTATCACCATCACGACAGGTTTCCTGTTTGCGAACGACGACAAAATCGCCGCTTTCGATTCCATCTTTTGCAAAGGAATCGTCGCTGATCCTCACACAAGCATGATCACCAGTTCCGAAAACGTCCATGAAGTCAACGACTTCGCCCTCTTTCGCAGCCTTTAGCGGACTACCTGATGAAACTTGACCAAGCATAGCAATACTTGTCGCTCGCTGAGACTTGTCGGCAAGCTGAATTGCTCGCGACATGTGAGACTCTCGTGAGATCAGTCCCTTTTTCTCAAGTGCCTTCAAGTGGCACATCACTCCGTTCGGTGATCGGATGCTGAATTCATTGCCGATCTCTCGAACCGTTGGGCCATACCCGCGATTCAGGATTTTGTCCTTCAGGAACTCGAATATCTCCCTTTGACGCGGCGTCAACGTAGCTAGCTTCGTATTGTCACTCATAGCAATGCCCTCGCTTGAGAAACCGAAAAGCTTTGACATCACCAACCGAAATATCGATTCAACGATTGCCCTACGGTCACCGTTCCACGTCAGTGGAAAACTCATCACTCGCACAATGGCGATACCAATATACAGGTAGATTTGAGAGAGAGTACGGAAACCCACACATTGGTTCAAGCGTCAACGCAAACCGCCATCGCAGATAAACTGTTCCACAGTGAGGACTTACGTGCCCACTAACAAGTCGCCTCGCACTAGTACGTTTCGAGAAATTAAACGCACGTTTGCAGAACGTCATAAGTGTGTTGAAAGCGATCAACGTCTGATCGAGGCAGTTCGCAACTGCGTGGAAAGCCAGTCACATGCAGGCATCGGCAGACCTTCGTGCCCACCGTCAAAGATGATCACTTGAGCCACTCCAGCCGATTGCTCGAACTTAATGTCACGCCCATACGCTTTCCAATCATTACTCGACAGGAGGTTTGCACGGGACACTCCTTTTCGATTCAGAAGATGGGCGATATCTGCGTCTGAAACCACAGTCGCCTTCCTGGCTCGCGCCACAGCATTGAACGCATTCAGAGAATGCGAAATCGGAACTGAGCCTGTGTACCCGTCGTTGATTCCCGCGCAGATCTGCAATGGCAAATTAACCGCACGGTGCATGTGATGAATCGGTGAACGGTCCTTGTAGTCAGCATCAATCGGGTCACTACTAAGGGGAGCACCGCCAAAAGATGAAAGAATCATGCGAGCGTATCGCTGAGGCTGGCCATTTTTCACATGAAACTTGTACCAAGCCGGTAAGTCACTGATCCCAACCCATGCTGACACAGCGGAGAACCGATCTGGATGATGTCCTGCCATCAGCATTGCCATGTGCCCACCGCCGGACGTTCCAGCCAGGTAGATCCGATTGGGATCAACCTTAAACTCCTTCGTCGCGAAATCGACAGCATCCAGAATGTCCTGCCGAGCCCATTTCGAACCGCAGGCTTTGGGGGTCTGGTTCACGCCACGAAAGTTTGGATGCACATAGATCCACCCTCGCTTAACAGCTTGAGCCTGCCATTTGGAATTATCCTGCCGGTAATCACCGCTCCATGAATGTAAAAACACGAACAGTGGCGTTGCCTCTCGATGAGCCGTATGCGGAGCCCAATACAAAACCGGTTGAGGCTCTTTATCCAGAGAACTGACCAATTCCACTTTTTTCAGTTCCGGTAGCCTTTGAATTGCCTTCGTTTGAGCCGACACGACAAGCGGCAAAAAAACAAACGCTATTACAAACAGGAATAACCGAGGGAAGTGCATACAAGAGCCTCTAAAACGTACGGTCGGAGGGAATACGAACCCGTCCAGCAGTTCTAGGAAGAAGCGGACTGTTCGGTGCTTCTTTGCAAAGCAAGCTGCAGAGTCACCGACTCGATCAAGTCAGTCGCCGACTCTTCAATCTCAAGCACGAATCGATTGATCACACTCGAGAAATAATTGAAGGCCATGAAGGCAGGGATCCCAATAATCAAGCCAAAAGCCGTCGTAAGAAGCGCAACACTGATCCCACCCGCTGCAGCCTCAACGATGTTTGTCTCACCCATTCGTGCAACGATCTCGTCGAAAGAAGTCACCATTCCAGCAACTGTTCCGAGAAAGCCCAGCATAGGTGCGACACTGGAAATAGTCGCCAGTACAGGCAGATGCTTCTCTAAAGCCGCCACGACATGGACTCCGTAGTCATCCATTGCTTTGACAACCTGCTCCTCAATTTTTGCAGGGTCGTAATTAAGACGACGAAGCACGAGAAACTTTCGGAGACCCGCCGACAGAATTGCAGGCACTGGTCCCTGCGAGCTGTCGCAAAGCTGCATGGCCTCTTCGATGCGATCTTCACGAAGCATCTTCTGCACATCGGCACGGATCGATCCAGAATCAGTCGTTAGCAGTTTGAGACTTCGATATCGTTCGATGATCACGCCAGAAGCCAGAATCCCAAGAAACAAAATCGGCCACATAAAAAGGCCACCCTTCCTGAGAAACCCAATCGCCCCCGACTGTGAGATCTCGTCGAGCTTACCAATCAGCCCAGGCTCCGCTTCCGAGACACTTTCATCGTCTTCGGCCATGGCAGTCGAATCTGCTGCCTGATCCGTATCGCCGCCGGCATCGTCTGAAGATTCGCCAGTCGCTTCTGAACCGGCATCACCAGTTTGCTCAGCGTTCTCAGTAGCAGAGTTTGACTCTAAAGCTGAAGCCGCAGCATCAGGAGACTGACCAATCAACAACGCAAGGTAAACGATCGTAGACATGAGTAACTCAAAGCAGGCGGATCAGGACGGCATCATCAATAGATCAACAGAGTAAGAATCGCAGTGAATATCAGGTCAGTTGTCATTTTCGACGGCGTTGGCTTCCACCTCAAACTGCCGCAGCATTTCAGGAAGCGCCAAACGTCCTCGGGCGTACTTCGCAGCGTCACTCGCCGGGAAATCCCACCGACAACGGTTATAGCGGCGGAACGCTTCGCGGTCATTGTTGGCCATGCGAAAACTCTCGCCCGACCAGAACAGACTATCGGCAGACAGTTCGTCGTCAGGGAACGTCTTGGCAAACAGATCGAAGGAGTCGCCAGCGGTCGTGAATTCTTCAGCTTTGTAGAAGCACTGTCCAACTCGAAAGGCCATCCGTGAAGCGAACTGATGACCTTCGAACTTCTCGAGAAACTTCTTTCCAACCTGGGCAGCGATAGGAAATTCCTCGTTCTTGTAGAAGTGGTCACTGATCCGAATCATGACATTTGCAATCAGCGGACTTCGCGGATACGTCGCCGCGAGAGTCACATAAGCTTCCAAAGCCCCGTCGAAGTCACCTGACTCTTCGTAGGTCTGTGCAAGCTTGTACTGGGCGTCAGCTGCCAGCGGATGCTCGGGAAATTGCGAGACAATCTGTTCGTAAGCTGACGTCGCTTCGTCAGTATCTCCAAGCTCCTGAGCAAATTGCCCGAGTAGATAGAGAATACGAGGCTGATACTTTGGGTCGGGAAAGTCTTCGATGACTTCTCGAAGCACGCGACGGCCGGCAGCCAGATCGATCGTTTCTTCATCTTTGCGACCAAGATTCTTATGACTCTTGAAGAGTTCGAAGTAACTCTCCGCGACGTGAAACTTGGTTTCCACGGCCAGCGTTTCGTTGTTGAATGTCTTGCTGAACGCAGAGATCAGTCCGTCTGTCCCGATGACGACTGGCAACTGCGTATTACGCTCAAGCTGCCCTTCTTCCGTGCTGGCAGTTGGATCGAGATAGGTCACGGTGATCGTGTCACCGAAGTAGCACTCGATGACTGGCTCAGCCATGTCGATGTTGCCAGCTTTGGGTGCTTCGTTGGATTTAAGCGTCAACGAACCATTGAAGACACCACTGTGGGCAAGAGTTTCGATCAGTTCGAATTCTTCTTTCTCACCAAACTCGGTCGCGACCTGAACCTTAATTATGTCGCGTTCGTCAGACGAATCCTGATCCGCATCCGTGACCATCAGGAAGAGCTTCTCCCCAACATGCAGTCGCTCAACGGGCTCGTCATAATTGCGGTCCAGCGAGGCTAATTCACCATTCGAAATCAGACGACCTGATGCGGAAGGATTCTCGGATACTCCCTTCGGTTTACGCTCGTCCTGATACGCAGCAGTAATCCTATCCTTCCCCGAAAGATTGAGAACTGCCACCACAAGTCCATCATCAACAGTGGATGTCTCGCCTTCTTCATCATCGCTTCCAAGCTTGCCGCCACCGATGAGGTTACGCGCCATTTCCGCCGTCACGGGAACAATAACCGGGCTACTCTTCGAGCCAAGCTGCATCGTAATTTGCCCGATGAACCGCCCCTCTTCCAACGCATAATCTTCAGCCTCTTCGCGAGGGACGTTCAGAAACGCGGATGAAATGACGCAACGAACGTCAACCGTCGCTCCGTCACTTGTTGTTATTTTGGCGATAACCTCGCTTCGGCTATCTCGCGCAGCATCCGGATCAATAACTTCGATCGAAAGCGGAGCTTCAAAAGCAACATCCGTCACTTCCGTTTCTGCATCGGGAGTCTGGTAAACGAATCGCGGAGCACGTGCTGAACCTTCGCGAGACGGAATCACTCGAGACTCAAGAATGCGAACTCGAGCTTCCGTCGGGTGGCTCACATAGACGACCGTTTCACGAGGTACCGAGTGCCCAGGAAAAGTGTTCTGCTCATCGAAATATCGAATATTGACTCGGTCTCCCTCAGCAACCACTAACCGTTCACCTTCGGTTTTCGACGCCGTATCGACTTCTTTCGTAAACACCCCCGAGTTTTCTTCAGTTTCCGTCGCCGTCAGTGTCACAGGTTCTCCGTCGTTGACAGAAACCTGAAACTGCAGTTTGTCACGGGTCACGCTCTGGTCTCGGTCATAGTCGGTAATCTCGACCACCAGTCGATCACCTGGATCTACTCGCTTAAGACGCTTGCGTACTTCCGTCACCGAACCGTTTCGGTCTCGAACAAAATCGTACGCGATCGGAGTGACCGTCCCGTTGAAATAAGTTGCCTGAAGCTCGCCGGCGATGAGGCGACTTCCGCCAGAGTTCGCCTGCGTGACTTCGTCAGTGTAGGTTGCTCGGACGACGTCGCCCCCTGCGATTTCCAATTGATCATTGTCAGACAGAGCAAGCACATCCGTTTCTGTTGGAATGTACGGTTTGGAAATATCGCTGCCAGAAACCTCAACGTGATTCACCGCGACTGCTTCACCGAGGTACTCGTTAATTACAAATCGTGTGAATCGAACATCGATCGGATCGAATCGAAACTCCCATGCCTTGTCCGAAAGAATGACTCGCGAGCCATCTGCCGGTCGAAGCTCGACACTGCGAAGTTGCATCGTTCCGCCACGTTGAATATCCAGCGGCTTGATCGCCAGCTTTGCTTTGCCAGCCTGATTGACAACGACAGTTCCGAAACGGTCCTTGCGGTACGTCGTCCAGTTCCCCGTAGTCGGGACTATCGAGGAAAACCCCTGGTCGCCAAAAGCAACGCGGAATTGGGATCCGCCCCCCGCGTGAGCATAGTCCAGCCACACGTCATAAACACCGGGTGCCGCATTGAACTCCCAGAACGCGACATCGGCGAGGTCCACCCAGTTGCCAATCGATTTGATTTTATTTTGCTCATGAATTCCGAATTGCTCTGAAGTCTTTTCAAACTGAACAGTCTCCAAACCAAGCGCAACGCTTACGACACTACTTGGAGAACTCTTTTCATTAGCGTCAATCGAAGTTGCATCCGCAGATCCTACTGGTGCTGCGGCGGCAGCAACGATAGCTTCGTTGGCTCCCGACAAATCGAAGTCACCTGACAGAAACGGACTCAACACCACTCGCTGTCGATTAAGGTCAGCCCTTGCCCGCAGCGCAGAAAGTTCATTGGTATTCGTATAAGACGCAGCGAAGATCGTCAGATCGTGAACTCCGGCGGCGAGCCAGACGTCAGCCGTGCGATTGCCAGCTCCGACTTCCATTTCAAGGCGATCGTTCACGGCAAGCGCCGTTCGGTAACCCCGGATAGCAAACCGAACGGCTCCCGCACGAGGCTGCACGAATTTCCCAAACCAGACTGCACTGAAATACTTCGAGCGACCTTCGTCGTCCTCCGGCCTCTGCCAGATCAATTGTCCGTCGGCCACTTCCCCCTGCGAATCAGGTTCGCCCTGCGCCAGATTTAAAACCTGTTGCCACGTCGTGAACCGGCTTCCATTCTGCCGGTAAAAGCGGTACTGCATGCCCCCATAGGCAGCTTCACCGACTCTTGGTGCCGTCGGAATCTGAGGATGAGCAGCTACTCGGTACCAGAATTCACCATCGTAGCTGGCCTGAAGTTCGCCTCGTACGGGCTTGTTCGCGTCGGAACTCGGGGTGTGAATTCTGACTCGAGAAACAGTCTGCAGGTTCTTCATATCGACTGTCAGCAGCTTCGGTGTCGCACCGTCCGGCTCACTGAGCCAGAAGGTTTCCTCAGACTTGTCGATCGCCATCAGCGGGCTGTGATCGATGGCCGTGTCCGAGGCCAAAGCCCCCGCCGGCAACTCTCCTGATTTAGCCGCTCCTTCGAAGACACCAGAGTGGGGATCCGTTTCCGTCAACGTGACTTGAACCTGGTCCCCGGAATCGGCAACCAGTTTTGCGACGACCGTATCCTGCGCGTCCGAAAGATCTCGGTCACCATCCTTGACGCGAAGATATATAGGGTTTCCTGGTTTGATCTGATTCGCCGGACGTTGCTGAGACTGACGCGCGTCGCCGAGTTCTCGTTCGCGTGCTTCGCGTTCGAGGCGGTCGCTGAAGGACTCCTCTTCTTCATCAATGATCTTGCTGGAAGCAACTTCGAATTGAGCGTCTGCGGCAATGCGGATTTCGACGTCCGACAAAGGAACGCTTTTGAACTCTGACTTGAATTCGTTCGGATAGTCGGACCGAATCACATCATTGCCCGTCAACTGAAGAACTTTGTCGCCCTTGTTAACCGGGCCGAGTTCAGTATCGATGTCCGTTCGAAACAGTCCTTTACCGGCACCGCCGCTGGTCAGGTAAACAAGTTCTTCATCGCCGCCGGGAATCGTCCGAACAATGACCGGAATTCGGTTATGTCCGCGGCTGATTCCCAGATCGCTGTCTTGAACAACAATCGACAGCGGCATGCCTGGACCGTGCAATCGTTTACTGACTCGACCAAGACGGCCCACGGTCATCAGCAACTGAAGCTGATCCATGTAGCGTTCTTCGTCGCCGTAAACTTCCGAAAGATTGAACAGTGCTTTATTAGCAAGTTCGATGTTTGGCACTCGTTCCAGTACCGTCCGGAAGATATCCCGAGCTTCGTCGTTGTCACCACGGCGGTGAGCCAGCATCCCACGTAGAAACTCTGCGCGAACAATAATCTCGGTATCCTGGCTCCCTGCAAGTTTCTCAAAGACCTTTTCTGCCTGGTCATAAACCTTCTGAGCCATGAACGTTTCGCCAAT
This sequence comes from uncultured Planctomyces sp., assembly GCA_937904325.1. Lineage (GTDB taxonomy): Bacteria > Planctomycetota > Planctomycetia > Planctomycetales > Planctomycetaceae > JABMPE01. The sequence goes on along the minus strand of CALGTK010000266.1, from coordinate 10,606 downwards.
GCCGAACTGTGCCTCGACGGCGAACGCAGTGTCGGCGTACCGGTTGATGACTGTCTGATATTCGCTGCGGGCAACGTCGTACCGTTTGTTACCGTAATAGTTCTTAGCCAGCAGGAACTGCATCTGAGCTTTGAGTTCTTCCTCAACCGTCTTCGATTCGCTGTTCTTGATGATCCAGCTGCGGACGACGTCTTCAACTTTGTTGTGGTTTTCGTCGCCACCGGCCGCCATTAAGCTGTCGCAAACGAATGTCGTCAGATCCACCGGTACTTCGTCACGATGTGTATCAAACAACGCCGCATTGGCAAGGTACGTCTCCATCGCCAATCGTTCATCGCCAAGTCGCAGATATAGAGCGGCCTGCAGCAGTGGAGCAATCGGAGAGTTCTCATCGATTGTCAACCCGACGGTTCCCAGCCGCGTGTAACACTGTCCAACCATCGCCCGTCCGGCTTGTTTTCGTGCGTCCGTCGCCGTGGTGATATTTTCGAGCATCCCGGTAAGCAGCGTCGCTCCCACCGCGTAGTCACTGCGGAGAACCGCCTGTTGTGCAAATGGCATCAGGTAGTCCCAGCGAGTCGAATCCGGGTGGACAGTTCGCGTCACACGCTGCCACGCCAGATGTCGTTCCATTGCCGTACGCGCATCCGGCTTTTCAGCTTCCAGCATCACAAGCTGTCCTTGAGCGGAAGGCCAGTCGTAATCGACATCGCGAATAACGGTCGCGACTTTCAGAATCGCGGACAGAGGATTTTCTTCTTCTGCTTTCAGCCGGTAGTCCGCATGGCTGGTCCGGAAGTAGTTCAGCATGTAGTGCAGTGCGTAGATGTCTGCGTCCCAGTTTCGGAATGGTCGATCTCGCCGACGCTTCAATGTCTCTCGCAGAGTTGACTCGAACCCGGCCAGATCGCCTTCACGCAGCTGAACGTCTGCCAACCAGCCAGCGTAGCGGCCGTGATAGTCGGTTTCGTCAGCAAAGAGTTTCTTGGAGAACGCGATCTTCTTTTGCGGGTCTTCCATCTTCTGGAACAATCGCCACGCGGATTCACGCACTTCGTAGTGATTCGACCCTGAATCAACCACGTGCTTCCAGATGGCGTCCGCTTCAGCCATTAATTCTCGCCGCACGAGGACGTCACCCAGACTGCTCCAGTACTGAAAGTCTGGTGGAAATTTCGCGTGTGTTTTCTTTGCATACTCAACCGCCTTACGAGCCAGATCGGCGTCTTCATTCTTGTCAGCCGCAATGGAGATGCGTCTCCAGACATCCGGGTAGCTGCGGTCTGGCTCGAAGGTCAGCATCAGGCGAGCAGCTTCTCTGGCGACCTCATTCGGACTGTAATCCGTCGCCACCTGAAGGTAGCGGAACCGGTAATCGAATTCCTTTGGGAACATTTGAGCCAGGCGAGCCCAATAGCTGGCCGCTTTCGAACGTTCCGTTGCCGGAGCGTAGTGCTGGTAGTAGTACCCGAGGTCGTAGAGCACCTGCCGTTTCACTTCATTATTGAACGTGTTGAAGTACTCGGGTTTAGCCAGTTGCTCACGAATATTTGCCTCGCGAGCCTCGGTCGGACCGCGTCGAATGGCAGCAAACAGCTTGATGACAGGATCATTGTCCGCCTGAGCCAGTTTCGTCGCGAGATAGCCGGCACGTTCGCCGAGCGTCTTGTTTTTCTTATAACTCTTCACCCAGCTTGCCGGGTAATTCCGCATGTTGACCCAGTGTGGATATTTGCGTCGAACTTTCAGTACTCGATCAACATCGGCGTGAAACTCCGCGTCGGTCTCAGCGACCGTGAAGAGCCACGAAATGACGTTATTAGTATTGCCATCGTTGGTCGGCGACTTTTCAAGCATCTCCCGCAGAACAGCTTTCGCTTTAGGAATGTCCTTCAACCGGTCCCGATAAAGTGTGAAGCCAAGGTCGTAACGCAGACGCCAAACTTGCTTTGGATCGTTTTTCTCACACTCAACGATGGCCTTCTTCATGGCCACTTCGGTGTCTTTTAGCCGGGGCGGCTCCATCCCATTAAGCTGCACGAAGTACGAAGCCACATTATGTGTTGCCGGACTCACGGTCATGAGCCCTCGAAATAGTTTCAACGCGCGTTCGGGGCTCTTCTCCCGGTTCCAGGCCAATCCCAATAGCGCAACTCGCTCATGACGATCCGGCCGATCTTTGTGCTTATTGAGGTACTGCTTAACCAGCGGCTCCATCTGTGCAGCAGGCGCGGCGGAGTCGTACAGCGCCTGAATGTGATAGTAGAGTCCCCACTGATCGTCACGAATGGCACGAACCTTCTTGAGGACTTCCACGGCGTTGGAATGTTGCCCGAGACTTCGATAATTCTCGGACATCGTCCGGAGAACTTCGCGACGTTCTTCAGCGTCCTTGAGCAGCCCACTTTTCACCAGCTTGTTTCCTACAACGTTTGCCTTCGCCCACTGGCTGACGCGACGCCACTCGTAGTAGGACCGCAGCCCGATATGCCGACCAAACTCGTCCTTAGGCAATTTGTCGAACATCTCTTCCGCAAGTTCGGCTCCTTGAAGAACGCCAGGCGTACCAATCTGCGAAAACAGCAGGCACGCGTTCACACCGAACTCACGACCAGCAGGACTCATGTTTCGACGCCAGCGGGTTCGGTAAGCCTCAGCCGCCGGCAGTTTTTCACTGAGCTTCTCCAACGAGTATGCCAGCCGCTCTTCAACATTCGCACATTGAGCAGCCGCCGGATACCGCGTAAGAAACTGCCGAGCAATGACAGTGAATTCTTTGTAGCGAGACAGGGCTTCCAGGCCGTCCATCAATTTAAGCATCACGTCAGCATGACGACGGTCACTCGAATGAGCGGCAACAAATCGGTGAGCAGCCCGCACCAGACCAAACACTCGCCCGTGCTGGTGATAAAGAACGGTCAGCTTGTGCAGTGCCTCACCAGCTTCCGGAGAAATGTCACGGTACTTGCCGACTTCACCTTCAAGCCGGCTGGCTTCAATACTGACCTGATCGGACGGTTCTGCTTCCTGAGCAAAAGCAGCCCCGGAGCACGCCAAAAGAACACTGACCAAAGCAGCGATAAATGAGAGTTGCATGACGATCGTCCTGAATGTGGACTCAACTTTTGTGGAGTAAATTCAACAACGCAGTAACTTGTCGGCCTGTTACGTGCCGGCTCGTGCGAGAGCTTCGGAAATCTTGCGAGCGTCCTCAGCGAGTGCACTTTCCGGGTAATCTCCAATCAACTGATCAAAGCGGCGGCGTGCGTCAGCTCGTCGATCCATCCGGTATAGACACCGACCATAATTAAAAAGAATCACATCAAGAAATTTGGCATCGGGATGATTCGCCAGGACGGTCTCAAATGTGTCAATCGCCCGAGCGTAGTCTTTCTGTCGGTAATAGTAATTCGCCATTCGAGCAACAGCTTCGCCGACGCGACCACTGTCCGGAAACTGATCGAAGACCTTCTTAAACTCCTGAAACGAGCGATCAAAAAGTTGCTGAGCACGCGCTTCGGTCGTTGCTTCGGCCATTTTTTCGTAACACTCGGCAACGCCAAACTGGGCTTCCCCTCGAAGCTGACTTGTCTGCATATTTACGAGCCGATTGTAGAGGCCAATCGCGCGATTCAAGTTGCCTTGTGAAACCGCAACGTCGGCGAGTTGCAGCAATGCGTCGTCTACGAACCCGCTATTCGGAAATTCCCGCTGTAACCGCTGGGCCATCGCCGCAGCCAGTTCGAGGCGGTCCATCTCGAAGTAAATCTTCCAGAGTTGGACATACGTCTCTTCCAGCAGGCGGCCACCGAGTTGTCTAGCTTCTGTCATGATCTCTTCGCAAAGTACCAGAGCTGACTCGTACTTCGCATCGGCGTTCCGTTTAAGACCGAACTCTTTGTAACGCGTCGCGATATTGGTCAATGCGTGAGCGGTCTTGAGTCTTGTTCGAACGCGAAGTTCACGATCCGAGATTTCCGTTCGAGTGACTCGAACGCCGCCAAGATTCCCCTCAATGCAACGTGCCTCACCTTTGACCAGCAGCAACCCTTCGCCAGTATTTTTTTCGTCGCGGTAATTGACACGGATCAGATCCCCAGGCATTGCCTGTAGAATCACATCGCCAGCAACTACTTCACTATTTCGGACCAAAGGCACAGCAGAGCGGAAGACGCCCGAATGAATAGTGTCCTTAACGGCCTGCCGATCATTAGTGGTCGTCGATTCCGTGCTGTTCTCCGCGACGGTCGTGGCTTCACGATCAACTGGCTGCGCACCCGTCACAGCTGTTGAGACCGTCGCCGTACCAGCGTTAACGATCGCATCGTCCACAACAGGAGCCACATCGTCGACCGGGCGAATCGTCTCAACAACGACTTCTGAAAGAGTCACCGATAGCTCGTCGACTTTTCGATACCGGGCAATTTTTGGTTGACCATTTTCGTCCAGTTCAACATCTGCATTCGACGCAAGCAAAGCAACTGCTTCCTGCTCCATCTCGTCTTCGGTCTTTGCTCGATGAACTTCCACCGTTACTTCAATCTGGTCGGAACCGTCAGTGAGATCCCGATCGGGATCGTTTGTCTGAATGTTGACGGCCTTTCCCAGAACAACTCCCTGTAGGGTCTCAGCAAATGCTCCGTCGGTGATGGAAACAACTCCGTCGCCGACAACTTTCGCCTCGTGCAGAACCTGACGATTGAACTGCTTGTCGGCAGTGTGTTCGTCGATGTAGACCACTTTAACGGTATCATCGCCTTTCACTTCAAGCCGCCCGCTGTTCTTTTGCGGGACTCCCAATGTGGTCACAACGCTCCCCAGAACAATTCGCACATTACGCCCAACGGGAAAGCATTTAACCTGCTCGACATCGCCGCCGCTGGTTTCACACTGGACGATAACGGGAGCGTCTGTCTCTAGAGCAGCGAGGTCAGCGTCTTCAATTTTTACGAATAAACGCTTGCCGGCTTCAACCTTCTCAAGCTGGCTGTCGTCTTCCCCCATCGACGTGCCGACCTTCTCCAGAGCATCAATGGCTCGGCTGTAATGCCCCAGTTGAAAATGACCGAGCCCGATGTAGTAGTAAGCCTGGTTGACCTGTTTGCTGACGGGAAAATGCTCGATCACATCCCGCATAACAGAAAAGCACTTGCCGAAGTTGCGAGCTTCGTAAAAACACATTCCCATCTTGAGAGTCGCTTCCGCTCGCTGGTCGTTATCACGGTTCTCTTCCGAAGCGACTTCGCCAAACTGAACCCGAGCCTTGTCGTAAGCACGATCCCGCTCAAGGAAGTAATTACCCAGTCGGATGTGAGCCTCGAAGCGGACTCGGCTGGTCGGGTATCGCTCGATGACCGACTGCCAGATTTCGACAGCTTTGCTTGATTCGTCTGCTTCCAGACGAGCATCACCGGCTTCAACGAGTTTTCGCGCAGCTCGGTCTTCGATGATGGATCCGCGAACAGGCCCCTGGGCCATCGCAGAGCGAAAACTGACCATCAATACAACGATACACAGACCGTGGGCAGAGAACTTGATCCGACTCATAAATCAAAACCAGACCGGAATAGAGGCAGGAAAGTCAGGGCGGGGAGATCGAGAGGAAGTATCTACACTACGACCGGCAGTTCAGTTCGTCAATTTACACGAACGACGACCGTCAGGGACGACCTGCAACAAACATGCATGGCGAAACAGTAAACGTTTCGAACGGTCAGTTTCGCAGCTGATATTTCAAATAAATCACGTCGCTCAACAGCAGCCAGATCGCAAAAGAAGCCCGGACTCAAGAGAGGCCGGGCTTCCGGAATTTTAACGCAGGTTCGGATTACCCGAAGAGTTCCATTACCGGTGATCCGCCATCGACCAGTTTCATCGGTCGTTGCAGAGGAGTCATAACTTCCTTCTCAGGGTCGATGCCCAACGCATGACAAAGCGTTGCATGCAGGTCCGGAACCTGAACAGGTCGGTCTTTCGGTTTGTAGCCGTCTTCATCTGATGAGCCGACTACCTGGCCTCCCTGGATTCCGCCACCAGCCATGAAGCAACTGAAGACGCCAGGATAATGATCCCGTCCGCCATCTTTGTTGATCTTCGGCGTCCGGCCGAATTCGCTCAGCATGACGACCAGCGTCTTCTTGAGCTGACCGGACTCGTCAAGGTCCTGAATCAGCGATGCCAATGCCGGGTCCATCACTTCGCCATGATTTCGCATTGCTTCAAAGTTGTCGCGATGAGTGTCAAAACCGCCACGGTTGACCTGGACAAATCGAACACCGGTTTCGACGAGCTGCTTTGCGACCATGCAGCCTCGACCGAATGGCGTATCGCCGTATCGTTCAAACTGACTGAGCGGCAGGTGATCAAGCTCAAAAGCTTTCAACGCCGGGCTTCGCATGAGGCGAACCGCATCGTTAACCGACGTCTTCGTCGCCTCAAGTTTACGACTCGTCGTCTTGCCACTGAATCGACCGTTAAACTTAGCCAGCGTTTCCAGACGCTTGTTTCCGCGGGTCTGACTGATTCCTTCTGGAAACGCCAGATAAGGGTCTTTGTCGCCTGGACTGCCAACGAAGTACGCCGAGCATGACTGACCGAGATAAGAAGACCGCGGTGCCTGGCCGCTGATCGACACGTATGCTGGCAGGTCGCCAATAGCGTCCTTCTCATGAACGACAACCGACCCAAACCCAGGATGGATGACGTTCGAAGTCTGGTTGTAACTTGTCTGAAGCTGGTAAGTCGCTCGACCATGAGCCCCTTGCGTACCGGCAATAGACCGAATCAAGGCGACGTTATGCATCTGCCGGGAGAGCTCCGGGAATATCTCGCTGATCTGCACTCCATCTGCAGAAGTTGAGATAGGCTCAAACTCGCCCTGTGTCGGACGACCCGGCTTTGGATCCCACGTATCCAAGTGAGTCATCCCGCCGCCATTCCAGAATAGAATGACGTTTTCAGCCGTTGGAGCGTGATCCCGACCCTTTGCTGCCAGCAGGTCACGAATCGAAAAGCCCATTATTGTCGCAGCAGAAGCACCCATCATTGCTCGACGGGTAACGTGGTAATCCTGGCAACCATTCATGGCGAAATCCTTTGTAGACGGTGAAAACCGAGTTTGTGTAAATGTGTGTTAATTATAAGTTTACCGTAAAAGTTCGTCCTTCAGTTAAGGAAGGTATCGGAACTCGTTTGAGTTCAGCAAAACCCAACGCAAATCAGCCATGCCTTCGAGTGTCGTGTCCCCGTCAGCGACGATCGACCTCGCAAGGCTGACCTCTTCATCGGCAGGTTCGCGGGTCAGAATTTCAAGATAAGCAGTGCGAACCGCTTCGGTCAGGTCTACGTTCTTGCCAACAAGCAACTTGTGCATCGGCTCGAACGGTCCGACTCGCGACGCTTCATGGGTCATCTTCCCATTAAGCATCATCAACGCCTGACGCATGCTCGGTGAGTGATCTCGCGGAACACCGACCTGAGTTCGGTCAGTCTGGCCAAAGATCCGTACAAAGTGCTGCGGAGCCGCCGGAGACGCCATGCGGAAGGCCGATCCGAACACCGGATTGTCATCGTAGGTTCGTTCGACCGTCTTGTAGACGTAACGGAACCGGCGACGGTCTCCGCCGTCCATCTGCATTCGCTCGGCTTCGAGCTGCTCAGCCGATTTGACTTCCATTTTCTCAACAACGACTGCTTCAGCAGCCTTCTCTTTGGCCTGCTGAAGAATATTGTCAAAGTCTATTTCGATACCAGACTCAAGGTTGTAACCGGCCCCTCGAGCGGCCATCGCTCCTTTCATCCGTCCCTGCATTGCCGTGTCGTTTCCTGCAGCAGCCAGTGATTGCGGAGTGATCACTTCTCCCTCGCGAGGCACGGCAACACGAATCCGCTCAGAGACTGTCTTCATATTCGCGCCCTGGGGATGCTTGTATTCGAACAGGTGTCCGGCAGTGAGTATGGAGTCGTAAAGGACTTCGCCCAGCATCCGTCGAGCGGGAGCAGCCAGGAACGCTGCTCGAAGTTCTTCGCGCTCAGCTTCTTCGACCCCAACAGCCTGACCACGTTGATATGGCTCGCTGGTGACGATCATCTTGACGAGAGATTTAAATTTGAAACCACTCGCGACAAACTCGTCAGCAAGAAAATCGAGCGTCTTAGGATGGCTCGGACCATTCGAATCACTGAAGTCGTCGACTGGCTCAACTATCCCGCGACCAACCAGGTCCGCCCAGACACGATTCACAAAGTTCCACGCGAAGTAACGGTTTCTCGGGCTGGCAACCAATTCGGCCAGATCGCGCCGCAGTTCACTTTGCGATCGCATGTCAGCCTCGAGGTCTATGCTCTCTCGTGCGCGGCGAGCTTCTGAAGCAACGTCGAATGACGTTTTCTTCTTACCCTTCGCTCGGTCGAGGGCTTTGTCAGCGGCGCCAAGCAGCAGATCGTCAATCGAAGCATCCTTTGACGAGGCCGCAAGCGATGCCTCAATCAAGTCCTGCTCTGACTTACGAGTCGACTCCAGCCGAGCAATAAAATCCGGCCGAGCTTTAGAATCGATCAGCTCAATCAGAAACTTAGGCAGCACAGGCTTGCGTTCCGAACCCTCGGCATCGCCTTCGGGCGGCCAGAGCACGGACGTTGTTGTCGTCTCTTGTGTGTATACAGTGTTCGTAAACTGGTTTTCGTAGCGACGAGTCTTCCCAAAGTACGCAGCAAATCCATAGAAGTCTTCGCGAGTCCATCTATCAAAAGGATGATCGTGGCACTGGGCGCACGAAATTCGAATTCCCATAAAGACTTGCGACGTCACCCCTGCCAGGGCCATCGGGTCGGCGTTGTCACCCAACACGTAGGCAACTTCTGGCACAGCTCCAGCCTTGCCATTGGCCGAAATAAAACGGCGAGCCATTTCGTCGTACGGCATGTCGTCTTCAACAGCCTTGTGGACAAACGCAAGCGCCGCTGCACCACCTGGCGAGTTTGAACGCAGCCGCAACATATCAGCGAGAAAAGTTGTCCAGCGGTCCACAAATCGCGGATCATCCATCAGCCGGTCGATCAGCTTTGACCGACGCTCGGCAGCAGACCACGCAAGATATTCCTGGATTTCCTGATGGTTGGGGATCCGACCAATCAGGTCCACCGACGCCCTGCGAAGGTAAGCCGTGTCATCAACCAGCAAGCTCGGCTTTACCGAGACCTCTAACTCCGCATTTTCCTGATTGAGAACCTTACTCAATCGATCGCCGTCAACGACTGGATCGGCTGAGACGACGCCCGAGTTAGCAGCAGTCAGCACTGCCACGCAAATGACTGTCCATGTTCGTGCCACGGTCAAAGACTCCCTGGCTGGTGAAGGTTTACAGATTCTCAAAACTCACAATTTCGAATTGAGAATTGAACTGCGATAGTCGTGTTGAAGTGATCTTGCCCATTACAGAACAGCACTGCAACTCGAACCCGCACAATTACATAAACGTTCGTTGAATTGTCCAAACAAAATCAACGACTGTCCGATTTCAGAAAAACCGCAACTCACTGCTGTCAAAACAATTCTGGTTTAAATTCGGTCATGACAATCAGTCTGCCGAAACGGCAATCCATTCGTAAAACAGTTCAAAGCTGATGCATCCGAAGCCGTGTTGACCCGAAATGGCGGGCAGCCCTATTCTTCCAGTCCCTTCCTATTACTGTTTTTTTGGTGGAGCGTTCTTTTCGTGGGCGTTCTGCACCCGTCGACAAACAGCTTCGGTCATCTGCCGAAGTAAGTACTTCCGCAACTCCCATCCCTTCCGACGTGAATGCTGCTGTTCTCAGCGGCGTGAAGTCATCCCACCTCGCAATTTTCCGGACGCCATCTCATGGCTGTGAACTCGAGCGCAGGCTCTGTGCTGAGACGCTGCTTGACTGTAATTTTCGCAGGTCTGGCCGTTTCCTTGATTTCGTTTTCGACCGGTTGTTCACAACTCGGACTGGAAATGCCGGACTTATCAAAGTCGATTTTCAAGAACAGTATGAGGTCGCAGAGCCCCGAAAACGAAGCCCCGTCGGACGAGTTCGACGATGACCTGACGACCAAAGTCGCCGTGCCGATGGTTGGTGATTACACAACCTTCACCGGCCTCCATCGAGTCATACTGGAAGGCGTCGGGCTGGTCGTTGGTCTGAATGGAACGGGCGGTGATCCTCCGCCGAGCACCTATCGAGAAACTCTTGTCGATGACATGCGTCGACGCAACATTCGCGAGTGGAAAGAAATCATTCGGTCCCCCGACACCGCATTGGTTGTCGTGCGAGCGTACCTTCCACCGCTGATTGCCAAAGGCGATAAGTTTGATGTCGACATCCGAATCCCCGGCGACACAGGCGCAACCAGCCTGAACGGCGGGCGACTGATGGAAACCATTCTCAGCGAAACGGCTCTGGTACCAGGCCAGGGAGTAATGAAAGGTCACGTCGTCGCGAAAGCTCGCGGGCCGATCATGATTTCTCCGGAAGAAGGCGAGTCAGAAGACCTGGCCGGTGTCCTGAAGCGAGGACGAGTCCTCGGTGGCGGCGTATCGCTGATCGAGCGTGACATGGCTCTTTACGTTCGATCGAACTTTCG
>CALGTK010000265.1 GCA_937904325.1 uncultured Planctomyces sp. | reverse complement strand
ATCGAGCCCTTTGATGACGAGATCTCTATTGTAAATAACCGTATTGCGCGAAGCATCCGGGTCGTGAATGAAAAGGTCAACGTGCTCTACATCGAGGGTAATGCCCGATGGGAGTTTCGCTACCTGCGCGCGATCCTTAAACGCGACCCGCGGATCAACGCCACCTTTATAGCGTCCAATGTCGGGCCCGAGGTCGCACGGAACTCTCCGGAACACATCGAGCGGTTTCCCGACAACAGAAATGACGCTTTCCAATACGACCTGGTGATTCTCGGCGACGTCGATGCATCCTTTTTTACCGATGAAGAGCTTGGGCTGCTGAACGAACTTATCCGGGACCGCGGCGCATCGCTGCTGATGCTTTGTGGCCCGATGTATTCACCCGGCTCCTATGTCGGTACGCCGGTGCAGACCATGCTCCCGGTTCGGTTTGATGCCGATTCGGCATGGGCAAAAATCCCAGAATCGGTTTATCCGGTACTGACTCACGAAGGCCGAAGCAGCCTCGTAATGACACTGGAGAACGAAGTGGAGTTAAACGATCGCATCTGGAGCCATATGGCGCCGATGGATCAATTGCCTCCGCTACTGTCTGCCAAGCCTGGCGCGACCGTGCTCGCGGTACTCTCCGACAGCACTGCAAGAGACCAGAGTTACCCGTTGGTCGCCTGGCAGCGCTACGGGACGGGAAAGTGCATGTCGATCGCTACGGATCGGCTATGGCGACTACGTTACAAGACCGGCGACAAGTACCACTGGCGCGTCTGGTCGCAGTGCATCCAGTTCATGACACTCTCGCGACTGATGGGTGAACACAAACGCATCCGTTTGGAAACCGACCGCTCGGTGTACCCCGTCGGCGGTCAGTGCCGCCTGTATGCACATGTTCTGGACGACGACTTCGAACCGATCGTCCAGCCCGTGTTTGAGGTTTACGTGACCAGTATTGATGACGGGCAGGCAAAAGAACTTGTCAGCCTGCAGCCTGTCAGGTCGCAACCCGGTCTGTACGAGGGCTACTTCACGGCATCTGGCCTCGGCCGATACAGGCTCGAGGCCAACGAAAACGACCAGCAGATTTCCAGCACGACAGAGTTCCAGGTGGCGGAAGTCAATAGGGAGTTGGCGAATACCAGCGTGGATCTTGCGAACCTGGAACGGATTGCCAACTTGACTGGCGGTGCCAGCCTCAGTATCCGCGAACTTCCAGAGCTTGAGGTGCTGGTGAATGGCAAACCGGTGACCACCACAGTCCGGTCCGAGCGGCCGCTCTGGGATAATGGATTGGTTGCGTGTTTGTTGGTTGGATTACTGGGTATGGAGTGGATCCTGCGGAGGAAATTCGACCTGCCATGAGCACCGCCACCGATCCCCGTCACCTTAAGCAGCTTGACGCACAAATCCGAACCGTATGGAAACGTACTCAGTTCCTGCACCTGACCGCAGGCACGCTGGCTCTTTGTCGTTGGGCGATTCCGCTGTTCCTGATCGGGATGACCATCGACTGGATGACGTACATGCCGACGCCAGGGCGCGTCGTCATCATGGGACTCGTGCTGTTCGTTTCGTTCTACAAAGCCTGGCAATGTGGATGGCGACATATCAGATCATTCGACGCGACGCATACTGCGCTGCGAATCGAAAAGCATCATGACGGTCTGGAAAGCCTGCTCGTCTCAGCGATTCAACTTCGCGATTCCGACGCTGTCGCCGGAGCATCTGAAGCACTGCGAAACCGAACCTGTCTTCTTGCCGAAAAAGTCGCGTCCGGGCTGCATCCGCAGGAAACCGTTCCGTTTCAACCGCTTCGCCATACGGGTCTGATTGCACTTGGTTTGGGAATTATTATCGGTGGATTTGCCGTTGTTAATGGCCCTTTCCTGGCTGCTGGGCTGACTCGGATCTTTACTCCATGGACCACCGTCGCCTATCCGACCAACACGAAGATCGACATCGGGGATGGTGACCTTGTCGTCAAGGAAGGAGACAGTGCACGAATTGCGATCGGTTTATCCGGGGTCGTTCCGGATAAGGCGGCGTTCTATATCCGCACAGGCGACGGGAATCCACGTGAAATAAAACTCGACGTCACCGACGGCAGTTGCGAATATGAGCTCGCCGCTGCGTCTCGTGATTTCAGCTATCGGATCTATGCCGGAGACGCGCGCAGCGACTGGCATCAAATGCAGGTAATTCCCGCACCACGAATCGAGAAGGCAAACGTTCGCCTAGAGTTCCCTGCGTACATCAAACGCGAGACCGAAACAATCGAGGCCCTGACGTTGACCGTGCCGGAAAATACCAGAGTCCACTGGCAACTCACCCTTGACCGCCCGATTCGCGAAGCGATCCTGCATCGTGACGGCAAGGATCCACTGCCGCTGCAGGTGACCAGCGACGGCCGTCAGGTGGTCATTAATGAAAAGGTGGAAGCCTCGCGGGGCTACAGTTTCGCGTGGGTGGGAAAGGAATACGGATTCGATTTCACCAGCTCACGCTATTACCTGCAGGTCGCCTCGGACCAGGCTCCGCGGTTGGAACTAACTTCGCCAGAATCGAATCTTGTCGCGATGATCGGTCGCCCACTCAGTCTCGCTGTCCGCGTCCAGGACGACCACGGCATTGGCTCAACAGTCGTCGCGTATCGTGTGAATCAACGTGATGAAAATTCCGTTGAACTCAACATCTCGCCACAGAATGGGCAGGGCGACCAGCCAATCGACTGGGACTACCGAGAGACGCTACCCAACCTGGAAACTGGCGACACAGTGTTCTTCACTGTGGAAGTCAGTGACCGCTACCCGGGGCAGGGCGGCCCGCACGTCGTTCGCTCGGAGACACGGCGAATGACATTCCTCTCTAAAGAGGATTATCTGAAACAAATCCAGAAGAAGAAGGACCGCCTGCTCTCGCGGGTACAAACAATGTACCGCAAGCAGCGTTCGGCGTTTGATGTCGTGCGCAATCTTGAACCGGCCGACGACGGCTATCTGCAGACCTGCCAGATTGAAGCCATCCGACAGGAACTGGTACGGGATCAGCTCAAGCAGATCGCGGTACAGATTCAAGCCCTGCTTGATGACCTGTCCGCAAACAACGTCTCGGATGCGTCTGAGGGCGCGTCCCTCGACCACGTCCGGACAGCGTTGAGCGATATCGCGGATATACACCTGGCAAATGCAGCGTCCCGCCTGCGACACCAGTCCGGTGTCGCGGGGGGCGATACGCAGGAATCAGCCGACCCTTCATCCGCAGCACGTGCAGTCAATACCGCCGCCCGCGAGTTAGGCAGCCTGGTCCTGCTCCGATCCATTGATACCGCCCAGGAGGTCTACGCTCGCGAAGCCCGTATGCTGGCGCAGGTCCAGACGTCTTTGCGTTGGCGCAGCGTCCAGGCCAAATCAGCCGAGGCGGGAGTATCACTCTCAAAGGAACAGAATGAACTGGCGCAGTGGATCCATCGCCTGATCACCGATCTTCAGAATGGGATGCGATATGAGAAGCGACCGCTGGCCGTTCTCCGACTGATCCAGAGTGTCAAGGAATTGCAGGCTGTCCGGACTGCAGAACGCATACAAGCGGCTGCGGAATTGATTCAGCAGGGCCAGGCCGATCAGGCGGAAGGGCTTCAGACCGAGTTGGTCACGACCTTGCTCGATGCAGAGTTCAGTGTGCGACTCAGTGGGGCGTACTCGACACTGATCAAGACGCGAGATGAGATGCGATCGATTGCCAATGCCCAGGCGATGCTTCGCGAAAAGTGTGTCGGCATGTCAGTTGCAACCTTCGAAGTACGTGGTGCTCAAGTCGCACAAGCCCAGAAAAACCTTCGCAAGCGTCTGCTTACGTTGCTCCTGCCGACCGTCCCTGCGCCGCGGGCTCAACTGTTTGATGTCACTTTTTCGCAAGTGCCGCCGGTTCAATCCCTGTTAAAGGAAGCGGATCGCGCAATAGCAGATGCGACTGAGCAATTCGCGGCCGGCCAACAGTCTGCAGGTATCTCAAAGCAGCATGAAGCACAGCAGGCACTGACACATCTGGCCGAACTCGTGGATCGTTGGTCTGTTGATCTGGGGCTTCAGACACTGGGTCTGAGCACCCTGGTCGCCGTCACGGGCGAACGCCTTGCCTTCATCGAGGAATACGAAGCGAAGGTGATCGCGCTGCTTGAGAAAACCGATATCGCTGCAGCCAACGAACAGAAAGTTGATGGACTGGCTGAGCCTCAGCTTCTACTGACCGAAGAATTGTCTGCGTTCAACAAAGATCTCGTGAATCAAGGCCAGTCGAAGCCAGACCAGGACATCCCGCCGTTGCTAAGCCGGACCAGGCGGGCAGAACAATCGCTGCGAAGTGCAGTGGCGTCGCTGCAGGCGAATGACGCCGACCTGGCGATCAGTCATCAGGAGCAGGCAGCTGATATCCTGGCCGAGGCGTATGCGATCGTAGTCAGGCAAAACGAACAGCTCGGATTGCTACAGAGCCTGTTGATGTTTCAGCGGTCGGTCGGGTTTGCCAACCGCTATATGGCTGACATCGTCGCCCGTCAGCGGGACTTAATCGCAGAAACCAAAGCGTTGAATTCAGAAGACGCGTCACACCTGTTGCCGCTGCTCGCCCACCTGAGACGATGCATGGATGCTGTCGCGCCCCTGCTGGACACGGTGGCCGCGCGAGTCGATGCCGGCTCGCCCCTGGCCTTCGCGAACGCGGACCTTGAGGATGCTGTGGCTTCTCTGAAAAGTGGCGATCAGCTCGACGCCCTCGATGCTCAAGACGTCGTGGCCGAATCCCTTGATGAAGTCAATACGCTGGTCAAGGCCGTGAAATCGCAGACTGGCTATGTCGCTGAGATTGTTGAATTCCTGCATATCACTGTCGCGAATATTGTTAATCTGGAATACCAGCAGGCAGCATTGACTCTCAAGGCCCGGTCGACCGGGCCAGTACAGGAGAAAGACCTGGCGGCAAAGCAACTTGCGTTGCTTGCGGAAGCAGACAAAGTGGGACAAGCCCTCGTGTCGGTTACAGGGATACCTGCGTATGCCGAGCCCGCCAGACTGATACGCAAGTCGCTTGAAACAATGGAATCGATTGACGTGCCCGCCGCTGCGCATCAAATGGAACTGGCGGGCGTGCAGCTCCAGGAGAACGCAGAATCGTTGTTTGCGGTGATCAGCATGCTCCACGGTCTGCCGAGCATCGAGATCATGTCCTTCACTGATCCGGACGTTGTGCGATTGATTGATGTGGTGGCTGTCGCCAGTGCACACAAGGTGTTGTTCCGCAATACAACTGACGCCGAGACGATGGAAGCCCTTACTGAGCAACAAGAAAAAATCGCGACGCGTTGTCAGGAACTTTCCCGGGTGGGTGAGCCCCACGCGATGCTCAGGACCGCGACTTCACAGCTTGAGGCGGCCGCAACTGCGATGCAGTCATCCGATCGGAACGCGAGCAAGCGTCATCAGAAAGCAGCGATGCAAACGCTTCGTCATTTCATCGTTGAACAGGCCCTGCTCCTGGAAACTGCCGTGCCGCCTGCTGTGGCTCAGGAAGGGGCCCCGAACGCTGATGGCCCGGGCAGTGACAGCGAGTCCGCCTTTTCCGCCGGGTTTATCTCCGACTTTGTGAGTGGCGAAGCACCCAAAGACCAGCGCACGGGGTGGAACGTTCGGGGCGACCGCAACCGAGCCGCGCTGAATCAGAACTTCGCGCGTGAACTGCCATTGGAATACCGCGGCTTGTTGAAAGACTATTACCAGAGGGTTGCCGAATGAATGTGACCAGCAACAGCAGGCAACGTTATCTCACCACAGTCCTGTACTTTTTCACGACTGGTTTCATCACGGCATCACTTGCCGCGCAGGAAAGGTCCACGGATACATCTCTAGCCTCCGAAACGCTCGCCACCACGGAAGCTGAGGCGCCCGAGTTGACCGAAGAGGCTGAAAAATCCATCGATCGCGGGCTGAAATTCCTGATCGCTACCCAGAACAAGGACGGCTCATGGTCTTCGAAGGATGGAGAGAAGGAAGGGGGCTACGCGATTGCCGGCACCAGCCTCGGGCTGATGGCCTTCATGGTCGAGGGCCACTTTCCGGGTTTCGGCAAGTACGGCAAGTCACTGGACCGCGCTAAGAACTATCTGCTTAAAAGATCCAAGGATTCCCCAACAGGTGCCATGGGCGTTAAGATGTATGAAATCGGCCTGTTCACCATCGCGATGTCCGAGCTTTGGGGTATGACCAGTGACCCCGCAGACAACAAGGTGATTCAGGAATCACTGGAGCGAGTCGTCCAGATCATCTTACGATCGCAAAGCCCGCTGGGGGGCTGGCGCTACGCGCCACGGCCCGACTCCGGCCAGGATACGTCGGTCACGGCAATGGTCTTTGTCTCGCTTGCATCGGCACGCGAGGCAGGTGTCCTGGTCCCGACGGAGACGATCGAAAGACTGACCGGTTACCTCCGCGATCAGGCCTTCGACGAGCGGAGAGGCGGCTTCGGCTACCAGGGCAAAGGCTACACCATTGCCTGCACCGCCGGGGGCGTCTATGCCGCGCAGCTCGCTGGTAATCGGGACACCGAATGGGTCTCAGCAGCGCTCAATACCCTTGAGAATGACCCCAAAATGTTTTCACGGAAGGACAACGGTCACTTCTACTATTCGCACTACTATGCCATGCAGGCGATGGTCCAGGCCGGCGAAGAACGTTACGCCAATTGGTATCCAAAGATTCGCGATTCGCTCATCTCGCTGCAGCAACCCAACGGGTCCTGGCAGGAGAACCCGCAGGACTACCCGCACAAGACGCCCATGGCAATCATCATCCTCGGGACACCGAACCGGTATATCCCGGTTTATCAACGGTAAAGCATGAGAGTTCCAATGATCAATGAGCATAGGGAAAACGTTAAGCCAGAACTCCTGCTGCACGTCGGTCTGCTCATCGCATTGGCCTTCACTGCACCGGCATGCGCGAGCGGGAAAAAAACTGGCAAGCACTTGTTTATTCTCTCGGGCCAATCGAATATGACTGGCGCGGTCAGGGATGCGTTCTCCGATCGTGTTCATGAACGTTTCGGCAAGGAGAACGCCGTTGTCGTGATGCGTATGAAGAGTGGTCGCGGCATCCGTTTCTGGGTCGCTGATTACCGCCAGCCCAGGGGGCGCGGTCTGACCAACAAAAAAAAGAAATCTAATGGTCAGGAATACAAACCTCTGATCGAAGCAGTATTAGCTGCCGAAAAAGATCAATCCTTCGATACAGTTGGCTTCATCTGGATGCAGGGCGAGTCGGACGCCAACAACCGCCTGTCCGAGGTTTATGAAGAAAGCTTTGTAAAGCTGGTCAGACATCTCAAAAAAGACCTGGGACGTGATGACCTGTACTTTGTGATCGGCCGCATCAACGACTATGCCCGAAACAGACCAGACAACGAGCACTGGCGCCGCGTCAGAGATACCCAGGTCAAGCTGGGACAAACCAGAGGCAACGCCTGGCTCGATACGGATGACCTTAATGGCGGCGATGCAAAGCAGCCCGACGGTGGCATCCATTTTCCCAGGGAAGGGGCCGTGATTCTGGGCCAGCGATTCGCAGATCAGGCTCTGAAATTGATCGACGAGCACGAGAGAAGGACAGATCTCATACGAAGCCACAAAGAGAGCCATTGAATAGCTTTGTGCCTTTGTGTGAGATACCCCGGATTGGTTGCGGCTATGCCGCATAGGATCGTCCTGGACATAACTTTCGCGTTTAAAGTGGCGTAAGCTTCGCGCCTGATTCTAAAGAAGCAGGCGGGAGTCAAACTTCTGCCAGAATAAGGGAGTACATAGTGACAACTCTACAACGCGGGATGCGATCGCTCATGGTGATTTCGGGCGGGTGCCTGGTGGTCGGCCTGGCGATTCCTGTCTTTGCCGAATCTCCAGAACCCAAACTGAATGCGCAGGGCGAGCAGACCCGCCTCGGTTACGCCCGGATGCTCGATACGTTGAGCGAGGAGATCGCGGCCGAGTTGCCTGCAGTCGATACGGTAAAAAAAGCGGCGTTTGAAACCGCCCGCGCTGAACTGGGCGCACTCAGGGCGCCCGGTGAGAATGACGTCCCCTTAATACATAAGGCATACGAGGCGGCCAAACCTCTTGCCGAGGCGAAGGCGTTTGATCATGCTCGACCACTGATCGCCGACGCCGAAACGCTGCTTACCGGTAACGCCCTGGACAGCAAGCTGATGAAGGCCGCGATTCTTCGGCACGGCACGCCGGCCGGTCTGGCTGAGTTCGCCCAACAGAGCGACTCACACAAGGCCCTGCTCGACAGGCTCTTCGCCGACGCATCGCTGATGAAGCAGATCCTTGTGTCGGGCGGCGCGAATGGTGGCGAGTATGGCGAGGCGATGCAGGTCTATACCGCCATCCTCGAGGCAAGCGAACTGGCGCGTATGCCGGGCATCCTCCAACGCCTGGCACTGGGTACCGCTCTCCATCAGCCGTGGCTGGACGAGAATAACAAAGGCAGCGTGAACGGGATTGTCTTTACCGACCACAGCAACCCGGACGGCCAGGTCGCACGCTACCTGCATTATGAAAAGGCTTACCTTTCGAAAGAGCTGGATCCGCAGTTCGAAGACTTCAACGCCTGGGAGTGTCGATTCATCACGAACGACCCTTACACCAATCAAGAGCTCACATGGGCGCGTTCGATGCTTCGCCAGTTCCGCCCGGACCATATCAGCAACCCCGACCAGAAATGGCGTTACACGCGCATTGTGAAAAGTGATGTGCCTTATTGCAGCACGCGACATGACGACTCGCTGGGCTTGCCTCAACAGCAAGCCATCGCGCTGGGCGGGGTCTGTGGACGCCGCGCGTTCTTTGGCCGCTTCGTCGCCCGCGCGTTCGGGATCCCTTCAAGACGCTCGACTTCGACCGGCCACGCAGCAATGAACCGCTGGACACCCGACGGCTGGGTAAACAACTTCGGTGCCTGGTGGTCGCATAACTGGTGCGGTCCTCAGGGGGGGCTGGACTTCTACCTCGACTCCCAGGCTCGTGAACACGAAGCGGACTACATGCAGGTGCTCCGTTCCCAATGGATCGGCGATGCTCTGGGTCAGGAAGATGTCAGCCTTCGACACTACGGCCAGGGTGGTGGTTTCTGGGACGGTTTAGCGTTCTATATCAAGCGGGCAACTGTTGAGGCAGCCAACCTGGAGCAGGCGGCAGCTGACGCAGAACTCGCGGCACTCTCACCGGATGAAGCCCGTCTGCTCGGCGAATCGGACAAGGTACTCGGCGATGGAGAGATCCAGGAGATTGATATACCCGACGAAGACAGGAAGGTCATCGTAGCCGAGGACGGCACGATAACTGTCCCCGCGGTGGCGTGCTCCAGCCCGAAGAACAACACCGACAAGATCGCGTTCCTGAAGAGCTGGGACGGCGGCATGCAGATCCACTACCAGCGGCTGGGCAACCGCCCAGAAATCATTCGATACACGGTTGAGGCCCCAACTGCGGGGAAATACGAACTGACCCTGAATGCATGTACGGTTTCCGAGAAGTACGAAGTCATTGCCCGGCTCAACAGACGCACGCTCGTCAATACGATACTCCCTTACACCAAGGGGAACTGGCAGCGTACCGAGCCAGAAATCATCGAACTGCGAGAAGGAAGGAACACGATCCAGTTGACCTTCCGTGCGCCCAATCGCGGAGTGAGCATCAAAGAGTTCCAGCTCAAGCCAGTCGCGAAGTAATACGCGCTCTGGACTGGTCGTAGCCAGACTCCTGAAACTTCGTTTCTGCGGTCTCACAACTTCTGCAACAGCTCCTCGACGGCCTGACGACAAAGGATATCTGTGCGATGAAAAAACGACAGCGGATGAACGTAATGAGTTTGATCCTGGCCACGGT
>CALGTK010000264.1 GCA_937904325.1 uncultured Planctomyces sp. | reverse complement strand
GATCTACCGGATGATGTTGATCCAGACTCGCTGACGAAGACTCGTGACCTTTGGAAATGCTTCAGCGGGATCCTCGACGAAAGCGATGATTACTTCATCCAGAAGGACGCGATCCTAAGCGATGGCCAGGGAGACTATGTCTGGAAGGTTATCGACGCTTTCGATGGTGTCGACGGTCGATCACGCGGGCCGTTGTTTAAGGTGGAGAAGGTTCGTGTTACTGGCGGAAAGAAGGAGCTTACTTTTCTTCAAACCTGGTTTTTCAGAGACGTCGTCATTAACGATCCGTCGACGTTCGACATCACCAAAGATCGAGTGCTCGGTAAGCTGGACTTGCCCGCGGGCATGGAGAAGTTTTCCGGTGACACAGTGCTCTTTGAACGGGAGCAATGGCTGCTGCGTCCTGGTGACCTTGTGAAGGTCGAATTGATTGAAAACCGCATGCCCAGCGGATTTTACGTTCCGATCGACGCGATCAACGAGAACTCAGGGCAGTATTCCGTCTTCGTGGTAGGCGGCTCTGTATCGGAAAGCAAGGTTAAGGAAGTTGGCGTAACGATTGACGACGGACCAAACACTCTGAAACGGATCGAGCCGGTTGGAGATCAGACATTGACTGAGGGCATGAAGATTGTGCTCGGCGGAGTCCATTACTTGACGGACGACGAACCAGTCAACGTCGCGGCGGAAGTGGAGGTCAATTGATGAACCTCGCTGCCTTCGCAATCCGTTATCGACCAATTGTTCTCACTCTGGTCACGCTGTTGATGGCTTGGGGAATTGTCTCATTCTTCACAATGCCTCGCCGTGAAGATCCCGAGTACACAGTCCGAACGTGTGCAGTGTCAACGTCGTGGCCGGGTGCCCCGGCAACGAAAGTCGAGGAACTGATCACCAAGCCCATCGAGGAAGCCTGTGATCGGATTGACGCTGTAAAAATTGTCCGTTCGACCACAACCAATGGGTTGTCGAGTGTCTTTGTTGATGCTGAAGAGACCGTCACTCCTGAAATGATTGCGAACGTCTGGGACAAGGTGCGTGCGAACGTAGCTCGTGTGGAGATGCCGGAACAGGGCATCACTCCAATTATCAACGACGAATACGGTGATACTTATGTGATCCTCAGCGCAATTTATCAAACACCACTGGATGGAAAAGAAGAAATCGACCCTCGCAACAAGTACTCGCTGCGAGAACTCGACATGATCTCCGAACGGATCAAAGACGAATTGAGACTACTGGACGGAGTCGCCAAGTCTGAACAGTACGGTGTCGTCGAGGAAGCGATTTACGCGGAAACCGATGCTGGAACCTGGTCGCAACTGAAATTGACCAGTAACCAGCTTCAGCAGTTGGTACAGTCGCGAAACATCGTAGCGCCTGGCGGAATCATCGATACAGAATCAGGGCGTTTCTTTATCAAGCCAGGTGGCGAGTTAAATGCGGCCGAAGAACTGAACCAAATCGTCACAGGGTTGGCTGGCGAAGGGGATGAAAGGCGAGAGGTTTATCTCCCCGACCAGGGTGTCGATGTTGTGCGCGATTATGTCAATCCTCGTCAGGTGATTGCACGGTGTGGCGATGCTCAAAACAAACGGCAGTGCGTAATGGTAGCTCTGTCCATTAAATCAGGAGCCAACATTGTCGATGTCTGCGAAGCGGCCAGGAAACGTATCGAAGCAATGAAAGATGTGGAACAGTCGATCCCGCGGGACATCGAGATTGAATACATCTCCGATCAATCCGGGAATGTGACCGCAAAAATTAACCAGGTACTCAGTAACGTCATTGGTGCCGTGGTGATTGTCGTCATCGTTGTTTACCTGGTCGTTGGCTTTCGAACCGCGATGGTCATGGCTGCAAATATTCCAGTTGTGGTGTTGGCTGCTATTGCACTGGTGACTCTGTTCGGCGTGCAGTTGGAACAGATTTCTCTGGCATCGATCATTATTGCGCTCGGCCTGCTTGTCGATAACGCAGTACAGGTATGCGATCAGTCGCGTACGAACCAGATTGAAGGTATGTCGCCGGTAGAAGCCACTGTCAAAGGGACAAGCCAGCTATCGACTGCCATGTTGATGGGAACGGCCACCACCGTCGCTGCGTTTGCTCCGATGTTAATCGGACTGGTCGGCAGCACTCGAGAGTACGTCTACAGTTTGCCGGTCACGCTTTCGATTACGCTCGGCATCAGTTGGGTGCTGGCGATGACATTCTGCACCATTCTGGCAGCGACATTCATTCGAGCTCCAGCCGATCCAACAAAACCATCAGCTCCGTTGCCGTGGTTGTTGGCAAAGCTGATGAGTGTATTTGCGAAGCGAAAAAGCAGTACTGACGCAACCGACCAGAAATCGGATCCAATTGACCGGATTTTCAGAACAACTGTACGAGTCTGCATCGACTTCAAGTTTGTGACAATTGGTGTTGCCGTTGCTTTGCTGGTAGTCACCTTGAAGCTGCCCGTCGCCTCAGAGTTTTTCCCAAAAGACATGCGTGACCAGTTTCCGATTCAGGTCTATCTGCCAGAGAATTCGACGATCGAGCAGACCGACGCCATTACACAGCAAGTTGAAACAATTGTCCAGAAATTAAGCCCACTGACCGACTCCGCAGGGCAGGCGGTTCTTGATGAATCTGGTAACCCGGTCCAGCAGGTGCGAGCTTTTCGTACGATGATTGGTCGTGGTGGCTCTCGATGGTATTTGAGCTGGAATCCAGAACCGGCCAATGCTGCCTATGCAGAAATTCTCGTTCGTACATCCGATGCGAAGTTTACGCCAGAGCTGGTTCGTCGCGTTCGGGAAATCGCCGAGCGAGGCGACGAAGCACTGGGACTCGACCCGATCGTTGGTGCTCGTGTCGTTCCTCAGGAGTTGCAACTGGGGCCTTCGGAAGACCCCGTCGAAATTCGAGTCGTCGGAGCGGGGTTTGCCGATATGCCGACGCTGCATGAGTTTGCTGAACAAGTGAAGGATAAAATTCGAGACACACCGGGAACGTGGAGTATCACTGATTCATGGGGGGTCAGTGGTTACCAGTTGCATGTCGAAGTTGATGAAGACAGCGCGAACCTGGCAGGGGTGACTAACCTGAACATTGCCAACACTCTCAATGCGTACTATTCCGGACGTCGGTTGACCACGTTTCGTGAGGGCGATCACCTGGTACCAGTTTATCTTCGATTGACTGGCGAAGAGCGAACTTCACTGGATGGCCTGCAGACCGCATTCGTAGAAGCCACGAGCGGTGCTAAGGTACCACTCGATGCTATCGCCACCCTGACGCCTCGCTGGGAACCTGCAACGATCGAGCGACGTGATCTCAATCGAGTGATCTCTGTCTCTTCGCAAGTGGAGCCCGGGGTGCTGGGTAACGACGTCGTGCTCGGCATTAAAAACTCGGACTGGTGGACAAAGACGCAAGAGTCCATGCCTGCCGGCTTCGGTCTTGAGGTTGGTGGCAACCTGGAAAAATCCACCGAAAATGCTGCCTACCTGGCCATCTGCCTTTCCATTTCCATAGTGTCAATCATTCTTCTGCTGGTGATTCAGTACAACGGCTGGGCGAAGCCAATCATCATTCTAGCCACGTTGCCGCTGGCCCTTATCGGGGCATTGCCAGGTCTGTACTTCACGAACAACGCCCTCGGCTTTATGCCGCAGCTTGGCATTCTTTCGCTTTTCGGGATCGTGCTGAACACGGGGATCATCTTTATCGAATTTGCTGATCTGCTCATCAAAGATGCAGTACAAAAGTCAGACGGGTCCGGCCCAATCTGCGGTCTGACCAAAGACGAATTTCGTAACTGCCTGGTTGACGCCTGCAAGCAACGGTTGCTGCCGATTTTCCTGACGACCGCTACAACGATTGGTGGCCTGCTACCCCTGGCAATCAGCGGCGGCCCACTCTGGGAAGGCATGTCCTGGTGTATGATTTATGGTCTGATTGTCGCCACGCTGCTGACATTGATCGTCGTACCATCGCTTTATGCGATGTTTGTCGAAGTATTCCACGTTAAACCCGTGAGGATTGAATCGGCATGAAAGACTCGCAGACCGACTGTCAATCAGGCGATTCGGCTCTTGATCAATGGCTTTTTCGTCTGCGGCAGACTCGTTTCACACAATTGCTGATCTGCCTGATATTACTGGTTTTCGTATCACCATTTGTGGGTATGTTCAGAAATCAGCTTGGTCACTCAATTGCTACGCTTATCGTCATTTTTCTGCTGGCTACTGTATTGATTGCAGCGGCCCTGGCCGTCAACGACGACCGGCGACACACTCGAATCACACTGACCCTGGCGGGCGCGAGTCTGATATTGACGATGTGGGCTCAACTGGCGGGTTCGCCATCGTTACGAATCGCCCAGGAGCTGATCACGATTGGTTTTCTGGTCCACGTCATCCGACTGATCGTGCGGATGCTGTTCCGACAACAGCACGTTGATTACGACACCATCGCTGCGTCTCTTTGCGGATACATTCTGATCGGCGTCACATTCGCGGTCGTTTTTTCGTTCGTGATGGAAATTGACGAGTCAGCAACGCGGTTCGCGAACACCGATTCGTCGACAGTGCCTGCTATTCACTTTGGCGATCAACACACGGCCACAGCTATCTACTTCAGCTTTGTGACGCTAACAACACTTGGCTATGGCGACATCACTCCGGTTTCAATGCCCGCTCGCATGCTGACCACCGCCGAAGCGCTGATTGGTCAACTCTATCTGGTCATTCTCGTCGCAAGACTGGTTGGCTTGCATATCGCGACAGAGATGAAATCGCACTGACTCCATCGCCGATAACGATGTCGTGCAGTCTTCAAAGCAGTGTGAGACGTTGATAGTCCGTGTGCAGAGAGAATAAGAATTTACTTAGTGGCACCTGCAAGCAGGTCGAGCAACAATGACACCGACGTCTCATCCGTACTTTTGATCGTCCGAGCTCAATGAACGAAATCCTTTACTACGACCGGTATCGCGAGGAAGTCTGCTCTGAAAAGGTCTATGGCGACAGGTCGCTGCGTTGGACTTATGGAACTCCCGCAGGAAGAATCGCCCTGCACCTGTTGGTGAAACGCGCTTTGTTTTCCCATTGGTACGGCTGGTCGATGGATCGCCCAGGTACGCGTTGGAAGATTGAACCGTTCATCGAGAAGTTTGAACTTGATGCCAGCGAATTCGCCCTTCAGGCCGATGCGTTCAAGAACTTTAACGAGTTTTTTTTTCGGAAACTGAAGTCCGAAGCCAGGCCGATTAGTTCAAACTTTTCGTCCATTTGTTTCCCTGCCGATGGACGGCATCTTTGTGTGCCTGACCTTTCAAACTGTGATGGCCTGTTTGTGAAGGGGGAGATGTTTGATTTGAAGACGCTGATCGGGGATCAAGAGCTAGCACGCCGCTATGAAAATGGAAGTTTACTGCTGTCCCGACTCTGTCCGACGGACTATCACCGATTTCACTTCCCCATCGATGGTGTGCCAGCGTCGGCGAGATTGCTCAACGGGCACCTCTTTTCGGTCAATCCGATTGCGCTTTGCCAGAACATTCAAATCCTCGCCACGAATAAACGAGTATTGACGAAGTTCGTAACCGAGTCTTGTGGAACAGTTCTGATCATGGAAATTGGTGCGACATGTGTCGGTGGCATTTGTCAGACGTACGAACCAGATGCTGCCGTCGCAAAGGGCGACGAGAAGGGGTATTTCCGATTTGGGGGTTCATCCACGATCGTGATTTTCGAACCCGGTCGTGTCGTCTTTGACGAGGACCTTGTCGAGCACTCCAGTCAGCACCGCGAACTCTACGCCCGAATGGGCGACGCGATGGGTACTATCTTGTAATGCGTTTCCCGGACGACGATTCAACCTTACTGTATACGTCGACTTAATTTGTACATGTGACGCGCTTATTCGAAACACGGCCAGACGATTTTGTTGCCGTCAGTGGTTACCATCAATCGTGCAGGAGCGGAATGTCCTGCCCATCCTGATTGCATGGCGATTGATTTCGCAACCCCATCGCGTTGTGTTTGTTCCACATCGGGCAGTGCGTAAGCGAGACAATACGTCGACGATGCAAAATAGCCTTTTCTTGAATTGGTATTCAGCATGTTTGTTTCCGTATTGCCAGTGTTGCTACTGACGTCGCTGAATTTATTTGCGCAGGCAGGTGGTGGTGGCAGTTTCGGTGGCGGTGGCGGTGGCGGTGGCGGTGGCGGTGGCGAG
>CALGTK010000263.1 GCA_937904325.1 uncultured Planctomyces sp. | reverse complement strand
ACCGCATGTCACAAGGTATCGAACCAGGGACGATCGATATTCCGTTTTCCGTTCCGTTCGTGCATCGCCTGCGTTTCACAGATGACGTGCTCGGCAACGAGCAGGACATCCTGCTGGACGTACTGGAAGCGTCCGGTGATCAACTTCCGCGAGTGCAGTTCTGGCTGGATGAATGCGTCGCCGATGCCGTGCCCGAACTCAGGTCTCGTGTTGATCAGTTCTGCCATGCCCACGCGGATCGGTTTCTGACTCCTGGTAACATTCAGACTGTACCTGGCGGAGAAATTGTCAAGAACGAGATTCACATCCTCGAGCGTATGCTCAAGTGCATTAATCACGCTGACCTCGACCGACGCAGCTACGTGGTTGTGATCGGTGGCGGAGCAGTCCTTGACGCGGTCGGATTTGCCGCGGCGATAGCACACCGTGGAATCCGTCTTGTCCGACTGCCAACGACAACGTTGGCGCAGGCTGACTCCGGCGTCGGCGTTAAGAACAGCGTGAACCTCTTCCAGAAGAAGAACTGGCTGGGATCGTTCGCTGTTCCGTGGGCAGTGATCAATGACGCAAAACTTCTGTCGACATTGCCCGTCCGCGATTATGTTTGCGGATTTTCCGAAGCTGTCAAAGTTGCTCTTCTGAAAGAGCCCGAACTGTTTGACGATCTGTGTCGCAACGCTTCAGAAATTCTGAATCGCAACGCCACAATCACCGAACCAATTATTCGCCGTTCCGCAGTCCACCATCTGAATCACATCACAAAAGGTGGAGACCCGTTCGAAGCCCTCGAAGCACGGCCACTGGACTACGGGCACTGGTCGGCGCACAAGCTCGAAGTGATGACAAACTTTAGTCTGCGTCACGGAGAAGCCGTTGGGATCGGCGTGGCGGTCGACACTGTTTACTCATCACTCGTGCATGGGCTGCCCGAAGCAGACGCCGATCGTGTTCTGCATTGCCTGGCAAAGATGGGGCTCCCACTCGACCACCCGGCGCTGCACGAAACCGACGAGCTGTTTGCGGGTCTCGAAGAATTCAGGCAGCACCTCGGCGGGCGACTCACGATTACGATGCTCGAAGCCGTCGGAAAGCCGGTTGACGTCCACCAGATCGACGAAACAAGCATGCGACGAGCTATCGAGATTGTGGCAAAATTCGCCAGCGAAAACTGCAGCTCACCAGTCAGCATCCACGAAACGAAGGTGTAGGTCGGGCTCTGTCTGACGATGTTTATTCATCTGAGGATCTTCACAACACACTGATCGGAGTAGGAGCAAAATGAATCCGCAACGGATCCTGCGGCAGAAACTGGAAGATCTTCAGCGTGCCGGGGTCACTCATGAGTCCAGTGAATGGACCACGTTGTTAGACGAAATTTCGGAAGTGGTAACTTCAGCACAAACTGCGACCCCGATGACAGACCCGCGCTCAGCCGAGTCATCGCGCGTCGCCGTAACGCCACATCCGAAAGCGACGTCTGCTGCAACAACATCGCCCGATGGTGCTGCAACGCCCACCGCAGATCCACCATCGGAAAAGCCTCACCCGGCAGCCATTGCCAGTACTGTCCCGGTAGCACGCCAGTTTCTTCCATCGTCGAGCGGCTCTTTGCCCGGAGAATTTTCGGCTGACACTGCACGTTCGTGTTCGTCACTTTCACGCGACGAACGAGTCGCAGGTCTTACTAAAGCTGCTGAACAGGTTGCCGCCTGCGTGCGTTGCCAGGAATTGGCCGAAACTCGCACGCAGACAGTCTTTGGAGTGGGTAATCCGGAAGCCGACATCATGTACATCGGTGAGGCGCCGGGAGCGGACGAAGACAGACTGGGGGAGCCGTTTGTTGGTCGAGCCGGACAAAAGCTTGATGATATCATTAAAGCGTGCAAGCTGACCCGCGAAGAGATCTATATCTGCAACATTCTGCGGTGCAGACCGCCAGGCAACCGCAATCCGACTCCTGATGAAGCGGCGAACTGCCGCGAGTATCTCGACGCACAGATTGAGGCTGTCGATCCGAAATACATCGTTTGCTGGGGCTCAGTCGCCGCTCACAGCCTGCTCGGCACGAAGGTTGCGATTGGAAAAATGCGAGGCAGATTCTTCGACTACAAAGGGATCAAAGTTCTCTGCACTTACCACCCGTCCTACCTGTTGAGGTCACCCGGTGTCAGGAAAGATGTCTGGGCAGATATGAAAATGTTCCGTGCCGACATGGGTGTGCTGCTCGGCTAACGAGATGTTGAGCGTGTTTCTCTGCGATGTACAGAGGCGAAAAAAGTGGAAGCAGCGTGTTTTGCAAGGTCGACGGAGTAGCTTACTTGCCGTTGAACGAAAACAAGGCTGTCCTGGCAGAGCAAAAAAAAACTCGATCCAGAGATCGAGGTTTTTTTCAGTGATTGAGAGGCTGCCTACTTCGCGTTAGCTGCGGCGAGTTCTGACATGCGAATTGCCGGCTCGACCAGCCGTTCCCAGTTCTCTTCGATGTAGTCTTGCGGGCCACCTTTTTCTGCGACCTGCCAGCCGACTTCGATTGTCGGGACCAGTTCGATGGCGTCCCACGGGCAGACGACCAGCTCGTAAGGGTCGGTCTTTTTACCGGGGATATGGACGCAGACTTCGCAGCCGACGCATCGCTCAACGTCGATTTCGCAGAAATGCAGCAGCGTGGGCATTGACTCGCCGGGAACCATGTAAATGCAGTCTACCGGGCAGACTTCAAGGCAGGATTCGCAGCCCGTGCAATTATCAGCGTTGATAATGGCGACCTGTTTGGGCAGTTTCTTTTTCTTAGCCATTGGAGTTTCTCAGTAGATCAAATCTTCTGGAACTTCTTTGATATAAATTATTTATCGCGTGAGTGTGACTTGGGATGCTCTCACGATTGTCACAAATCAGCTGGACTTGTCTCATAATCGTCCGGATCCACCGCCGGTCTGATACCTAACGCCGAAAACATCAGCAATCAGATACATTGTTGTTCAGAAAGTAAGTTCCGGCAAGGTTGGGAGGGAAACCTTCCCGAAGACCAGTCGAAAACTTCCCAGCAGCAGGAATTGGACCCGCAGCCCACGCTGATCCTGAACCTACGATGCTCCAAGGCTGGCGAGTTCGGCTATTGCGGCCTCACCGGCGTTTTCTGGTACCTTTGCTAAAGGTTCGTCGTTCTGCCAAAGCAGGTGCTCGGCCTGCTCGAACGAGCAGAAACTGTCGAAAGTCGCAAAGTAGGACTCTTTTGCGTCGTCTCGCAACGCATCGGGAAACGATTCGCTCTGAGTCAGGAAATGATGGGCGTTTTCGGCAAGAATCAGAGCCCGACACCGTTCAGCGACGTCGAGCCAGCCGGCCCGGCACGCCTCGCGGCCGGCCAACACCAGAAAGCGATCACGGCCGAGTGGGTGTGGCCTCTCGTGAGAGATTCTTGCCAGACGAGCGAACGACAACATGGCGATCTCGTGATTTCGCACGGCAAGTTTCCTACATTCACCAATTCGAAAGGCCGGACGGACGTCGAATTCGCCGTACATGTTCAGCCAAAGATTCGCCGCCGCAGTTTTTCGGCGGTTACCCGCGAACAAAATATTTCTTGAGGATCTGACCGCATGACTCGGTACATCATACTGGTTTTGTTGACGACGATTTTGCCCGCTGCAGTTTCGCAGGCTGCAGATGGGCTCAAGCTTCTTAAGTATAACAATCCTGGACTGGTGGTTGATCTGGGAGTCGGTCTTTGGGCCTGGCCACTGCCGATGGACTACGACGGTGATGGTGATTTCGACCTGATCGTATCGTGCCCCGACAAGCCATCTAATGGAACGTACTTTTTTGAGAATACAGAAGGAAATGTGGCGTCCCCGGTTTTCAAGCCGGGAGTAAAGATCGGAAAAGGTCACAGGAACATCCGGGTTTCCCGGGTAGACGATAAACCCCACGTCGTGATACCGGGCGTGGAATTCCTGAACTTCACAAAGCATCAATTCGAACAAACCCGAAAGCTGTCCATTCCGAGCGACTTTCTAAAGAAGCATCCAAAGATACGAAAGCTGCGAGCCAATCAATGGCATCTCTTTGACTACGACGGCAACGGTAAGCTCGACATAGTGGTCGGCATTGGCGATTGGCTCGATTATGGCTGGGACGATGCCTGGGATTCCAATGGTCAGTGGGAGAATGGACCTCTTCGAGGTCTGGTTTACTGGTTCCCCGATGCAGGCGAACCTGGCGGTGGAAACCGTCCAATGCCTGCTGCAAAGCAAATCTTCGCTGGCGACAAGCCATTAGAAGTGTTCGGTTGGCCGTCGCCCAACTTCGCAGACTTTGACGGTGACGGCGATCTCGACCTGCTCTGCGGCGAGTTCATCGACCGTTTCACCTACTTCGAAAACGTGGGGAGCAGGACAAAGCCAAAGTACTCTGCCGGGAATTTTCTGAAAGACAGGAACTCGTCGGACGGAAGCGGTCTGCTGAAGATGGATCTTGAAATGATCGTTCCGTCGGCGATCGATTGGGATCGTGATGGTGACGTTGATCTCGTTTGTGGCGACGAAGATGGCCGCGTCGCTTTAATCGAAAACACGGGAACCTTCAAAGACGGTCTTCCAGTCTTTCGATCGCCATCATATTTCAAACAGGAAGCAGACAGTATCAAGTGTGGAGCTCTCGCAACGCCCTACTGCGTCGATTGGGACGGCGACGGTGATGAAGACATCCTCAGTGGAAACACCGCGGGCTATGTAGTCTTCTACGAGAACCTCGGCATTTTTGAAGGTAGCGAGATGCCTCGCTGGGCGGCGCCTGTAAATTTGCAAGGCGGTGATAAGGTCATTCGGATTACTGCTGGACCGAACGGTTCGATTCAGGGGCCATGCGAAGCGAAGTGGGGATATACAACTTTCACTGTCGCCGATTGGGATCATGACGGGTTACTCGACGTCGTTCTGAATTCAATCTGGGGCAAAGTCTTGTGGTATCGAAACGTTGGTTCAGAGACTGAACCGAAACTTTCTGCGGCGCAGAATGTCGACGTTCAATGGCCGGGCAAAAATCCGAAGCCCGAGTGGACCTGGTGGGAACCGGAAGGTAAGCAATTGGCGACGCAGTGGAGAACAACGCCGGTCGTCGTGGACATGAACGGCGATCAGCTCAACGACCTGGTGATGCTTGATCATGAAGGGTACCTCGCGTTGTTTACACGAAAGATGTTGCCGGGCGTTGCTGGCGACGGGAAAAACGCCCGATTTGGCTTGCTGCCGGGCAAGCGAATATTCGTCGATGTGAAAGGCGAGCCACTTCGTCTCAACGGGAAACCTGCTGGCGGAAGCGGTCGAAAGAAACTTCACGCCGTGGACTGGGATGGCGACGGAGATCTCGACTTCCTCTTGAACAGTATGAATGCCGATCTGCTCGAAAACGTGAGCCAGGAAGCCGGCGAAGTGATCCTTATCAACCGAGGTCCGATCGACACCCGCCCGCTGGCCGGCCACACCAGCAGCCCGGCAACTGCCAACTTTTTCGGAAGCCCCAAACGCGATCTGCTGGTCGGAGCTGAAGACGGCTACCTCTACCTGAAACTTCGAGTGGATTAGTCAGCAATTTGGTACTCCGGGAGCTAGTTTCGAGCAGCGTGGCTCGCGTATTCAGGGCGTGCAGCGGGGTGTTGTGTCGGTGCTGCTTGGCTTGTGTCTCACGGCAATGAATGCTCATCGCGGCAACTTTTTCATTTGGATGTGAATTCGTTTTGGCTTTCCCGGTGACGCTTTGACGTCCTGCATATTGATCCTTGCAGAATGAACGACAGCCTGAATTCAATTGGATTTGATCCGGTGTATAAGGTCCTCGGGGCCGCACGAACCCGTCGTGACACTTTCGGGTAGCTGTCTGGCTACTTTTATCTAATGACTTTCGTGTACTGCTCGCGCCGGCTGCTGGTGCACGCCGTCGCAGAAGATGTCACTTCGGAAGTCTTCCTTTAAGTTGCTGCTCATTTCTCTGGTATTCCGGGATCGAGTGCCGAGGACTTTCGACGATGGATATTCCGCATTACCACGGACGAGCTCAATACCCAATTGCGGCAGTCGATCATACGTCGCGAGATGCTCAAAGCTGCCGTGCGAATGGGCGCGGTTAACTCGGAAGTCAGCACGCTTCTACTTTCAAGCGACACCCCTGTCGATTGGGAAGACATCCTTGTTGTTTTGAACGGACTGCCGGCACGCGAGCCATCGATTATCTCGTTGCAGATTCTTCTAGAATAAATAGGGATTGGGATATTAAAAAAAGTTGGTCGTTTGAAACCAGTGTCTATAAAAGTCTCGGACACAGTACCTGTCCAAAAATTTTCAAATTAAATTCAGAGGACGATTTCTGTGTCCAAAAATGATCTGCACCCGTTTCGTCTCATTTTAATATTTTGTGCGGTTGCTTACTGCCAGACGGCATTCTCTGAAACGTGGACTCAGTGGCGTGGCCCTGGTCGAAACGGGGTGCTCGAAAATCAGGACTGGCCGCAGCAGCTTTCTGGTAATCAGCTTAAATCGACGTGGAAAATTCCACTGGGACCGAGCTATTCCAGTCCATTGATAACGGACAACTTGGTCTTTGTGACTGAGACTCGGGCAAAGGCGACGGAAGTCGTCAGCGCTTTGAGCCGCGAAACTGGAAAGCAGGTCTGGTCTGCCGAGTGGGAGGGAGCGATGTCTGTGCCCTTCTTCGCTGCTGCAAACGGCAGTTGGATTCGAGCAACGCCAGCGTTAGACGGTGACGACCTGTTCGTGGCGGGCATCCGTGACGTTTTGGTCTGCCTGAATTCAAAAACTGGAGCAATCAAGTGGAAGGTAGATTTTGTCGGGCAGACAGGATCGACCTTACCGTCGTTTGGCTGTGCTTGTTCGCCTCTTGTCGACGGGGATGCTGTCTATATCCAGGCTGGCGGTGGTTTTTCAAAGATTGATCGCTCAGATGGTCGAATCCTGTGGACCGTTTTGAAAGACGGCGGCGGTATGGGAGGCAGTGCATTTTCGTCACCGATCATCGCCACGCTTTGCGGCTATCGCCAGGCCGTTGTACAGACTCGCTCACGGTTGACGGGTGTCGACCTGACGACGGGGGCTGAGCTCTGGTCGGTTAACGTTGAAGCATTCCGCGGGATGAACATCCTGACGCCAACCGTGATCGGTGATCGAATTTTTACGAGCAGCTACGGCGGCGGGTCATTTCTGTATGAGGTAACTGGCGATACGTCCAATGGCTTCAAGGTAACGCAAGTTTGGCGAAATAAAGTTCAGGGATACATGTCATCGCCAGTTGTCGTTGATGGGCACGTTTATCTGCATCTTCGAAACCAGCGTTTTGCCTGCATTGATTTGGTAAGTGGCAAAGAATCATGGATTACGCAACCGTTCGGGAAATACTGGAGCCTGATTGTCGCAAATGATCAAATTCTGGCATTGGACGAACGAGGTGAACTGATGTTAATTCGAGCGAGTCCAGAAAAGTTTGACCTGATCGGTCAACACAAGGTCAGTGAGAATCCGACGTGGGCTCACCTGGCTGTCGCGGATGGCCAGGTCTTCATCCGTGAACTTCGGTCGCTGCACGTTCTTGATTGGTTGAAAGACTGAAGCGGAAAAATCGGCCTTGGCTTCCGGCGTTGAAACAGGCAGTTGAACTCAAAATGTGCTCGCATGTAGTGGCTGATACTACACTTCGTGTGTGAAGTCGCGGACAGCCGCGGCCAAACGAGAATATTCTTCAGGCGAGTTGTAGAGATGAGCTGACGCTCGGATCAGAAGTTGACTGCCCCAGGCGACAAGAGGGATTTCGATGCGATGGTGCTGCCATAGCCAGTCCTGTAGAGGATGCCGGTGGCCCGCTTTGCCCTTAAATGATTGTGTGGGGAAGAGTTCTGCCGGGAGAACAAAGCTGACCATCGAGTCGTTTCGCAATGAGCGGTCATGAATGATCGGCTTTGCTTCGATGGTATGACGAAGTTCATTCGTTGCGAGTTGTGTGAGTTGCCGGGATCTTTGCTGCAACTCGTCGAGCATCGTGTGAGGTTTGGTCGACTGAGTATTTTCGAGCTGCGTACAGTTTTCGGGCGAGGCGGTCGACAGCAGAAAGCGGATGGCGTCGGCTGTTGCCAGGAAGGCCGCAGGATTACGTGTTCCGAGCCAGTTGAATTCATCCTTCCAGCCGGGTTGCCGGCCACTGATGCTGCCTCCCCAACTGATGACTGCCGGTTGAATCCGTTTCTGTTGACGCGGAGCGACGTACAGGAATCCGCTGCCAAATGGGGCACTCAGCCACTTGTGGCAACTGGCAGTGTAGAAGTCGCAGTCGAGCTCTCTGAGATTGAGTGGGAGCATAGCCACGGCGTGAGGGCCGTCGATGCAGACGGGGATGCCGAGTTCTTTGGCACGCCGGCAAATCTTCTCGACGGGCATGACCATGGCCGTTGGTGAAGTCACATGGCTGACGACGATCAGTTTGGTGTGCGACGTTACGCGAGTGAAAATGCTTTCGAAAACTGACTCGGTGTGAAGCTCGGCGGCTGGCAATTCGCACGTCACCAGGCGTGCGCCCGCCTTCTGGCAGGTCCGTCGCCACAGGCGAGTCACGGCTCCGTATTCGTGGTCGTTCACCAGAACTTCGTCGTCAGTTTCGAGCCGCGTTGAAGCCGCAACGATGTTCATGCCGAAGGTTGCGTTGTCGACGAAGACGAGGTTTCCTCGAGACGTTCCAACGAAGTTCGCAAGGACCGCCAGTGATTTTTCGAGTGCCGGCTCCATCTCACGCAAAAAAAAGTTCATCGGCTGCTGTTCGAGCTGTCGTGTCCAGTATTCGTAAGATTTCTGAACGACGATCGGCGATGGGCCAAAGGAACCGTGGTTGAGATACGCAACATCGTCCGGCAGATTCCAGAGGCTTCGCCAGGGCGACGGTTCGTTCGCGGAAGTTTCGGTCATTCCGGCTGGTCCGCTGGCAGTTTTGCGAGATGCTGTCGAAGTTCGGAAGCGGTGGGAATACCGCTGTGAGTTACCAGCACTTTTCCATTTCCGTCAAGGATGATCGTCGATGGCAGAACGTCGGCTCCGTCGCCAGAATTCAGAATCGTTTCGACAGACGCTCGGAATGATCCGTCGGGGGCCGAGATTACCGGGTAATCAATGTCGAGCCGTTCGACGAAGCCGTGCAACGCTTTGACGGGATCATCCGGGTCGCCAGCGAAACCGACGAAGGAAACTCCTGACGCTGCGAAGTCTGCACTCAGATTCTTAACGAGCGGCTGATGTTTTGCGCAGGACGCACACCAGCTTGCCATTGTGGTGAGGACGACGATCTTCGAGTTGCCAATCGAGTTCTCGTTAGCTGAAGATTCGATCGCTGCCGACAATTGTGTCGTCGTGAGCGTTGGCTGCCGGGTGCCGATCGCGGTGGCAGCGTGCTGCGCATTTTTCGTCGAAGTTTCGAGTTTTATTTGTGGATAATCAGTAATCGTTATGCCGGCAGGATCGCTCGAGGGTTGAGCTGACGGAAGCTGGCCGTTGGCGGCCGGTCGCTCGTACAGAATGATCAACTTACCTGAAGCCAGGTTTGTGAATTGTTGCTTTGTGCCCGAAGGCCACGTGACGGATAATTGATCGATCGTTGTTGCTTCGCCGATCCCAATTGTCATGGTCGAGCTGTTCTGGCCGGAGAAGCCTTGTCCGCAAAGATGTTCGCGGGTGATCTGTCGGTCGCCAGTTTTTACTACAACGCGAGTGCCAAAGCCGTTTCGGTTTGAAAATTGTTGAGACGCGTTTGCTGAATCGTTTCCACCGACGAATCGCAATGCGATGAAGTTGCTGACGGATCGATCACCGTCGCCCGACTGATTTCTGTAGAGCTGCATCAGTGGCCGGTTACTGTTTACAACGGCGAGGTCCTGCTGGCCGTCGCGGTCCATGTCCAGCCAGACAGACACACGCCCGTCGGATGGCGAGTCAATTCCTGATACTCCAGAAACATCAAGGAAACTGTCGCCATGGCTGCTGAGGAAGAGTCGGTTTCGTTCACTGCCGCTAAAGGGGTGTGTGATGTTTGAAAGATCTTTCTGATCTTCCTTCCAGCTTTGTTTTTCCTCTTCCGTGGCGTGTTTGCCACCAAGTTGAACGCTTCCGTTAAAGTCATTGCGCACGACCGAGCGCCACCAGAGGCTTCACAAATCAATCTTCACGGCGACTTCCGGCGGCGCCGAGTAGTAGCCGCTAAGGGTGTGGACGTCGAGCCAGCCGTCGTTGTCAAAATCGACGAACTGTCCGGACCACGACCAGCCGGCTTTCTCAACCTGCAATGCGGGAGCTTCGAGCCCGGACACCTTTTCAAAAGCTGATTCGGTGTTGTGAAACAGCGAGTTTCCTCGGGCCATCAGAGCGAAGCGCGGGTCGATCTCTTTGAGTGACCCGGTGATTCGCCGTCCAGCTTTGCTGAACATGTTCGAGACGTAGAGATCAGCGAGGCCGTCGTTGTCATAATCACCCCACGACGCTCCCATGCCGAAGCCGATGTCGGTTGTGCCTGATTCTGTACCGATGTCTACGAATCCAGCTTCGCCGTCATTTCGCATCAATGAGTTCACGGCGAAGTCGTTGGCGAGATACAGGTCCGGGTCGCCGTCCTGATCGTAGTCGTTCCATGAGGCCTGGTAAGTGTGACGCCAGATGGCGACCTGGTCGTTCTCTGGGGCAGTTTCAAATCGCCCGCTGCGGTTTATTAATAATAGATTCGGCGGACCGTAATTGTTGAGATGCCTATGGTAGTCACGCTTCGAAATCTGTCTGTTGAGTTCGCCGGCCGTTGCTTCGGGGAGGAAGTCGCTGAGTAGCCCCAGGGAATCGGGGTTTTTCAGTGGAGGGCCACGGTCGCGGTTTTCGTCTTCCTGCATGTTCGCCGAGTAGGTTGAAAGGTAAACGTCCAGCAGGCCGTCGCTGTTGTAATCTGCCGCAGAAACCGATGTCACCAGTGTCGGCAGGTCGCCATCGATGGATGTCGCGGTTCGGTCTACGAACTGCCCGCCTTCGTTTTCGAAGTACTGGCTTGGAACAAGAGTGCGACCAAGCATGAGGTCGTCGTCGCCGTCATTGTCGAAGTCGGCGAAAATGGCGCTGGAACAGTGGCCGTCGATGTCCAGTCCGTATCGTGGTGCGACGTCTTCGAAGAACCCACCTTTGTTATGAAGAAGGATGTTCTTTCCCCAGCGCGCCATCACGTAGACGTCGTCGAGGCCGTCCTGGTCGATATCGACCACTGAAAGAGAAGGGTGCCGGTCCTGCGAAACGACAGAGAAGTAGGGGTGTGGCCCTTCCCACTTTTCGTGTTTCGAAAGAGCCTCGTAACGGCTGAGAATATGCCGTTCGTGAATACTGTCTTTCAGTCGATTGCGAAGCTCGGTGTCCGGAACAACTACATCGAGTGTCTCAGCGAAGAAGGGCTGTTCGGAAATGATCGTTTCGAATTTCGTTTGAGTCCAATTGACGATTCTCCACTGATCCGCGGTTGCTGGCTTGGCTGACTTACCCGCGTTTGCAGTTTCTTTCGGCAGGTCAGAAGCAAGCTCTGGCAATTGTGGGCTCGGACGCCAGTTCACGCGTTGTTCGGCTTTTACAAGGATTAACCGACCATCTTTGTCTCGAGCCAGGCCTTCGAAGGCGACGTCGGAGTGCAGAAGATTTCTGTCAGCATCGTCAAAGTGGCTTCGCACGAACTTGAATCCGGCTCGTTCGAAATAGTCGACCGACTGGAACAACGCACGCCATAGCGACACGTCTTCGCGAGCGGTTTCGGACGTACGATTACTAATCGCCCACGAAAATTTCCTGAGCTGTAGTGCCCGGACATTATTCTTTTCGTATGGAGCCTCGTCAGCCAGGCCCAGGATCGTCGCGGGCTGAGCGAACAGTTCGGCAGCCAACGCGTCGGGCAGTGAGAGATTCAAGACGCTGGTGTTAAGCAGGTCCTTCAGCTTAGGTGTGAGGTCAAGAATCAGGCCTTCACTTTCAACTAGACGATTATCGGTTGACGAGAAAACTGCCGGGTCGACTTCGCGGTGCAACGATCGTCGCGCCAATTCTCCAGCACCGATCAACAGAAGGCCGACCAATAGTATGACTGATAGCCGGTTCGACTTTGCTGATTTTGATTCAGGTTTTGTTGAGGACGCTTCGGTCATGGCGGATCGAGTTGGTTCATCCTTTGGGCGAAAAACGGCAACAGCAGATGCTCATTGGAAAGTTGATTACAGGATACGTATCGGACTCCTTTGGCAACAGTTGCCGACGGGGGGGCCGCCAGAATTTGTGAACCTTCGAATCAACGCATCCAGTTGCGTTGATCGTATCAGAGTCGGCCGATACGATCTTCGCGTCGAGTGTTTACTGTCTGATGTGTGGAGGGAGCCATGCCGCGTGGCGGTGTTCAGAAATCTGAGCCACTGACCGGGCACGCGTTGCGAAACGCGAATCTTCGTCAGCGATCGCTGAAACGCTCGAAGAGTGCGCCGCCTCTTGCTCGGAAGGCTGTTGAGGTTCGCGTTTCGGACCTGGGCATGACCCGAATCGAACTCGCCCGACAGTCCGGCATCAGCCGCGGCGCGCTGCGGGATCTTGAACTCGGCATTCATACTCCGACTCGAAATACGCTTGAACGATTTATTGAGTTCAGCGACGAGGCTGGGGTTTCGGAAGAACGACTGGACGAACTTCGTGATCTCTACGCCGGTCCTGCGGACTCGATGGAAAACGTAATCGCGAGGCTCGAACTGAAAGCAGGCTCGTCGCCTCGACTGGCCAGGAGAGTCGGCGTCAGTGCAGCCACTCTGTGGGAATATCGCCGAGGTAATTTTCCAGTCCCGCACGCGATTCTTGAGAAGATGTGCGAAACTCTGAAGGTCGATTTTGGACGACCCGAGGAAGTCTGGGAAGACTCGGAGCGAAGTCGTTTCCTCGAACGAGGGTTTCCGGCGTCGCTGGCCGAATTCTGTATGTTGCGGCTTCGAGCAGGGCATGCTGAGTCAGATCTGTTGGAACTTGGGCTGGGCACGGCTCAGCTGCGCAGATTGTGTTACCTGGAACTGCTTCCGTGGGTACGCATCACTGGTGTCGCCAGTACGATGTGCCGCAATGACGCGGAGCTAAAAAAACTGCGAGAGCTTTGGCAGGAAGATTATCGCCAGCAGAAAGCTGAGGGATTGAACGCGTTCGGGCTGCGTGTGAAGAAGTTGCGAGAGCAGCAGGGCATTACACGCCGCGAAATGTCGGATCTGTTTTTGGTCGGCGGCAAAAAGCCGGCTCGCATCATCAAACACATCGAAGAGGACGGCCACTATTCGCAACAAGCGTTTCCCGCTGCATTGATCGCGCTGCTGGCTGACCCACTGGCCCCTGCCGACGAACTTGCGAGTAAACAGCCGAAGTCGCAAAGGGACACAGGAAATGGACGCTCTGACTCGAACAACGGTCATTCGTTCAGGCAGAACTGCGGAACGAATCGCGAAACGCAGGATGCAGCTTCAAGGAATGAGTCGTCAATTACAGATTTGGTAGAAGCTGCGTGTGAAGAAGCGGCCCGCCGACTGGCCTTTGAAGAGTGTCTTGAACTGCGAAAACTATGGGAGCAGCGCCGGATTCGATTCCATTTAAGGCATCGTCCGGAGATGCAGCTCGATCTCCGAATGCATCGTGAATTCTTTGGATTTAATATCAACGATGCCGCGCGAGTACTCGGCTACACAAGCCTTGAGTATCAGAAAATCGAAAGAGGGATTGAGCAACTTTCCGATTCGGCACGGACCAGAATCCTGAAAGCTCTTTCGGAATCGGGATA
Organism: uncultured Planctomyces sp.; assembly: GCA_937904325.1. Lineage (GTDB taxonomy): Bacteria > Planctomycetota > Planctomycetia > Planctomycetales > Planctomycetaceae > JABMPE01. The sequence continues at coordinate 6,860 of CALGTK010000263.1, read as the reverse complement.
CGAAAAGGTCGGCGAAATCTTTCAGCGACGAAGTCAGCGAGACATGAAACGTGTAGCCTGGAAATCGCCAGGTTCCGTGTCAGAAATGATCCGTTTACTGGCTGTAAGAGAAGGCGGGCTGGTGCCGCTCAGCCGGAAACTTCGCGATGCAAAACTCTCTGGAATATCGCCGCCAAGGTTGAGGTCGTATCTTCAGGAAGAAGAGACGCCCAGTTGGTCGTTGCTGCACGAGATCGCTGAATCGTGTGGTGTCAAAAATCTGGGCGATGTTCACATTAACTGGATTCACCGTTACCGCGAACAGCTCAATCAAAAGAGTGACTCGTCGCTCGCTGTAGAGTTGCGGTTGTTGATTGCTGAGGTGGCGCCGACTTTGCGAGCGTTCGCCAAGCGGCTTCCGTTTAATTACTCGGTACTGCTCCGCGATCTTTACCGCGTAGAAGGCCACGAGCCAATCAAATGGCCGCATATCGAACGGCTGTTGCGTGCGGCCGGGTTGCCGTCGTCGTCAGAACGTTGGCGAGTGCTCGTCAGGCTGTGGGAGGCTCAAAACTAAGCTGTAGCTTAGCGATAAAAATTAGACTGGAGAATACGGAGAGAGCAGAGCAAAGATTCATATACTTGTTCTGCTCTCTATGTTTTTGTTTTCGAATCCAGGTGCCGGATCGGATTTTTATCGCAGAATTGATTCTAAATGGGCACTGGCGATCGATGGTGTACCTTGAATTCGAATGAAGTAAATCTTCCGGTCACTGTTCTCGATGATGTACTGGTCGCTGGCTTTGTGCGAACGATGAAGCGATACCATTTCGGCGGTGACACGCAGGGTGTCCATCATGCCGAGCGAATCTACGACTCGGTATTCTCCAGCAGCGATGCCCGCCGGTATTGGATAGGCTTGAGCGGTGCCAATTTGCATTTCGGCCAGCTTGAACACTGATGCGCGGCCGGCGTGAGATTGCGATCGATCGGTCGTCTCAATTTGTCCGTCATCAGCGTTGGCGATGGAACTGATAACACCAGCTCGTCTTGCCAGCCAGTGGTTGTCACTGCTCGAAGTCGACGGCAAATCCGACTCCCACATTGCGGCGAACATTGCGACGGCGACAAACAACACGCCTACTCGAGCGGCTGCGTCAACCGATTGTACCAGGTTTGTTTTTAAGTCGCTCATAGTCAGGTCGGCTCAATAATTCTTCTGGATCAGCACTCACTCACTCACCAGGAAAGCATTTAACGGGTGGCGACGCCGAAGGTGGTAGAGACAGTCTCTGCTGAGAACCTTGATCGGGTTCGGACAGTTAGAAACTTTCAGCAAAGTTGATCGGTCAGCGAAGCAGGGGCATCGACCTGCGAGTCGTCCGTTTGTGACGGAAATGCGTCCGGCGGCGTGAGGGGCTGACTCAACGCGGCGCGGTAGCTCATGCCGAAAGCGTTAGTGGTTGTCTGCGACCGGGCACTTCAAGTGGCGTGGTTTGTCGTCCAACGGTTGCTCTGGCATGACCGACCGGCGATCCTTGCAAAACCGGGAGAATCTGCACGATCGATCACATTGAGATTCGTGTGACGCTTTTGCCATTCGTCCAACGTCAATAGAACTGTTTGCAGGAACCTGATTCATGTCCGATATGCCTTTGCAGGGCAAACGGATTCTCTCTTTTGTGGGAGATATCTACGAAGACCTTGAGCTGTGGTATCCGAAACTTCGTCTGTGCGAAGCCGGTGCTGAAGTTGTCGTTGCCGGGCCGGAAGCCGGCAAGACGTACGCCGGAAAACACGGGTATCCGTGCGTTTCTGATTCCGCGATTGCTGACATGAAGTCTGAAGACTTTAACGGTGTTCTTTGCCCTGGAGGATTCATGCCGGACAAGCTGCGCCGCGATCCGAAAGTGCTGGAACTGGTTCGCGAGTTTGCAGACGCCGGCAAGTTGGTCGCTGCCGTCTGTCACGGTGGATGGATTCCGATTTCCGCCAGGGTGTATGATGGCGTTAAGGTAACCGGTTCTCCGGGGATCAAGGACGACCTTGAGAATGCCGGTGCGGTGTTTGAGGATGCAGCAGTCGTCGTCGATCGTCACTTTGTGTCGAGTCGGAAGCCTGATGACCTGCCCGACTTCTGTCGCGGAATGATCCAGGTCCTAACTACTACGAGCTAACTACTTATAAAGGTGCCGCATGAAAGGTTCCTCGCGTTCTCAGCTTCTTTCACCGGAGGAAGTCAGCCGTGCGCAGACGACGATTCAGTCGTTGCTGGGTGGGTTGGGTAAAGCGATTCTTGGCCAGGAAGAACTGCTGGAACGTGTCGTCACCTGCCTGCTTGCACGCGGACATTTGCTGCTGGAAGGACTGCCGGGGCTGGGAAAGACGGAATTGGTGAAGTCACTTTCGGCGTTATTGAGCCTGCAATTTCGGCGAATTCAGTTCACGCCGGATCTGCTTCCGAGTGACATTCTTGGTTCGCCGATCCTGGAAGATCAGGGCGGGACTCGGAAGCTGGTGTTTCATCAGGGGCCAGTGTTCGCAAACCTGCTACTGGCTGACGAGATCAACCGAGCGACTCCGAAAACTCAGGCAGCCTTGTTGGAAGCGATGCAGGAACGTCGTGTCACGGTCATGGGAGAAACTCATTCGTTGCCACTGCCGTTCTTTGTGCTGGCAACTCAGAATCCGATCGAATTGGAAGGGACGTACCCGCTGCCTGAAGCTCAGATTGACCGGTTTACCTTTAAAATCAATGTTAACAGCGTGACGAGCGACACGTTGGAAGAGATTATCAAGACTCGCCAGCACGGAATCGTGCCGACTCTGAACGAAATTATGACGGGCGACGACTTGAGTCGGCTGTTTGGGCTGGTCGATCGAGTGCATCTTCCGGAAGCCGTTGGGAACTATATCGCTCGCCTGGTCACGGCGACGCATCCGGATCGAGACGAATCGTCCGATGAAGTGCGGAAGTTTGTTCGGTACGGAGCTTCGCCCCGAGCGGCCATTGCTCTTGCCGGAACTTCTCGTGCGGCGGCGTTACTGGCTGGCAAGCCGAATGCCGGATTCGACGAGGTGCGACGTGTCGCTCCGCACGTGCTCGGGCATCGACTGATTCTGGACTATTCCGCCAGGATGGAAGGTTGGACGACGGCCCGCATGGTCGACACGCTGTTGGATAATGTGCCTGAAGTTGGGCGATCGATTCCTGCGGATATTCAGGCATGATTGAGGTTGCGAGGTCAGACTCCAGCGATTCTTCGGAAGAAAGTTCAGGCGACATGGGCAGTCGACGAGCGAAGCCGTTCTGTGTGATGCTGTGGCTAACGATCGTCGTCGCGATTGCGAATCCACCGAAAGTCATTCTAGCGGCCGGTGAGCAATACGCGGGGAGTGAGTCTGACATTCACATAAACGTCGACTATCGATGGGCAGGTGGCGCGGTTGGTGGTTACTACCCGATTCGGATCGGTTTACAGAATCGAGGACTGTCACGCGAGTTGGAACTCAAGTTCGAACCTCGTGCAAACGGTGGGCTTCCGGTAGTCTCGCGTCGCGTCACGATCGATCAGAATTCCTCAGCAAGTCTTACGCTGCTGATCCCGCTGGTTGGATACGGGAACTATGGGACCCTGACCGTTTCACACGACGGTCGCGAGTTTAAAAAAATGCAGAACAAGCTCGTTCTCCCTGACGCTGACCATCAGAATTCTCGCCCGTCATTCCTCGGCATCTCTCGGAATCCACTCGCCTTTCAGTCGTTGGAAGATGCTGTCACCTCGTTGACGACCGCCGGACACGGAAGTCACCACGCGGGTTACGGACATGGGAAGACGCAGGATAGTCAGACCGTTGAACCGTTACGTCTGCCTGAAACGTGGCTGGCGTATTCAAGCGTTGATCTGGTCGCAATTTCGATGGACGCGTTCGAAGGACTCGCCGATCCGCAGCGAGCGGCGATTCTCGATTGGGCTCGGACTGGCGGGACTCTGCTGGTGTATTCAGTTGGTGAGCCGGTCAGCAGTTCAAAAAAACTTACGAAACTGACTGAAGCCGATACGACGTCCGCTGCTTTGAACTGGCAGGTTGCTGAACCGAGTGTCCGAACCATCATTCCGGTACAGCATCTGGACGAGCATGGCACCTTATCGGCTATCGCGGTGCCTCTGGAAGCCGTTTCGAAATCTGAAGCGGGAACAGCCGACTCAGAATCACAGTCGAAGTTCTTATGGGCGGAAGACAGTCAGCCGTTTGCTGTTCGAAATTTCGGACAGGGCTGGCTGATTGGATTCGTTGATGATCCGTTTTCGGGCACAGTACAGGATTGGGGATGGCTTCTGAAATCGATCCCTTATCGGGAACTCTGGCAGACGCACCGACTTGGAGTTGCCGGGCGGATGGACAACAGAGAATTCCTGCAGTTTCTGATTGGCAGCATTCGCAGCGTGCCGGTCATGGCGTTTATCATTTTTATTTCGCTGTTCACGTTTGTGATCGGGCCGCTGAATTATTTCGTGCTGGCTCGGAAGAAGAAGTTGAACCTTCTGGTCGTCACGATCCCCGCGATTGCCGTTGTAACCAGCCTCTGTCTCTTTGGTTACTCAGTATTGTCGCACGGCTTCTCGGTCAAATCCCGTGTTCGTAGTCTGACGATGATCGATCAGGGAAATAACAAGGCGGTGACTACGGCGAGGCTCGCTCTTTATGCAGGGATGACACCGTCGGATGGGTTGAATTTTTCTCCATTGACGGCAGTGATGCCGATTCGTGGAGAAGGCGAGTTGTTCGAATCAGCCCGTACGGATTGGACCGAGACCCAATGGTTGCGGTCAGGTTGGCTGCGTTCTCGAACGCGGACGCAGTTTCTGACAACGACTGTTCGAAATGAGCGGGGGCGGTTGACTTTCGGAACGGGTACGAAAACAGAGTTGCCTGTCACAAACGGCATGGAGTGGGATATTGAATCATTGGTTGTATTCGATCAGGACGGTGAGGCATGGTTTGGCAGCGACCTTGCCGCGGGAGGGGGGCGACCACTTAAGCAGATCAGCGATTCGGACAGGTTGGAATTCTGCAGATTGATGGACCGATCGGCTCCGGCTGTACCGAAAGAACTGGAACAAATAAGCACCAGGCAGTCGTTATCTCCAATGTCGTCCTTTTCACGTCGACGGCATCGATACACCGAGGATTTTCGTGTGTCACAGGGACAAATGGAGCGATTCATCAGTGAGACTCGACAAAACATAGATCGCAAAGAGTTGCTTCCGCCGAGAACCTATTACGCCATTGTGAAAGACATTCCTTCAATAGAATTCGGTACCGAAGTTGACGTCGTGGACGGCTGGCATTTCGTGACTGGTAGCTATTGATCGTTCCACGCCGCGCAGTCATCGTCCCTTTGGATTTAACGATTTTTAATTTATTCGTTGTGCCTTGGTTTATTCTGCGACTTCTCTCAACACATCGTCGCGATTATCGAGGAGAGCATAAATCAATAATTGAAGATTTGAAGCTTTGGTACGTTGTCGTTGGTGTCCAGTCTGTTCATTTGGGAATACTGGCTCTCGTAGGCACTGTCCTCGACCACCCTGTACGGGCGGGAGATCGATATACTGTGCACTTGGTTTCAGGTGTCGCGTTTTTTTATGGTTTCACTCGTTACATACGTCTGTTCGGCATGTGAAAAAAGCATAGTTGGGGCAGCTATCGTTCTTGCCACTCGAATTCAACGCGTCTGTCAAGCCTTTGAATGGTTTCTTTGGTCGACAATTTCTTAACACGCATTGTGTCGCGATTCTCGTAGCAGAAAATTCGGACAGGACGAATTTGGGAAGATTCCGGCCACCTTAGACAGCCCGAAAGAAAGTGCTTCAGAAAGCCGACTCTTCGGGTTTGACATCCAGGTTCGGGGGGGTAGTATCGGCCCCTGAGTGAGTGACGGAGACTGCCGGTCAGGTGGTGTCTGAATGACGAATTGATCCGTTCGAGGGTGGTGCCTGACGGACCAGATCGGCAGCTAGACAGGCCGGCGTTTCCTTTTTTCCTGGTCATATCGTATCTCCTGATTCGAGATTCAATCGCTGGCAACGGAGTGCCCGTTCGGGTGAGCTTGTGCGTCGACTTTAGTCGGTTCATCTGGCTGCACCGCGAGCATCGCTCCCGACAGAAAATTTTTGCGACACTTTTTTTCGCGATTAATGGTCTGTCCCACGAAATGGATCAAGGATGCAGTTCATCTTTTGGTGACGGCATTCAGTATTGAGGGAATGCGCATCGAGGGTCGCAAGATGCAGCCCGATATTCTGGCAAACGTTCAGCCAGTATCGCATGACGGAAGCACAAAATGCTTTCTGGATGCGCTCCGAGCAAAGATCGGCGAACATAACTTTCAGCATTGGTTTGTGAGCCGTTCACAAGTCAGTCTGTCAGGTTCGGCGTTCAACGTGTCGGTCGGCAGCGCGTTCCTTTCGACGTGGATGCAACGCAAATTCAGTGGCGATGTGCTCGCGCTTGCTCGCGAAATCGTCCCCGGCTGCACCGTTGACTGGACTATCGACGAGAAGCTGGAAGCCGCATCGGATGCGGATAAGTCACCCGCAACCACGCCGTCTGCGTTGCCGGCCGTTGGATCGTCAACAAGCCGCGGGAAGACTCCGCAATCGGTGTCGGCGAGACCGGCGAAATCACTTGGGCGGCGCGAAGGACGACGGTTCGCCAAGCTGGATGGTTTTATTCAGGGAGCCTGCAACGAGTTTGCTGTGACGGCGGCCCGGCAGGTGGCCAGTCATCCGGGAGAACGATTCAGCCCACTCTATATTCATGGCGGCGTCGGAGTTGGCAAGACGCATCTCGCCGAAGCGATTTACTGCGAAGTT
>CALGTK010000262.1 GCA_937904325.1 uncultured Planctomyces sp. | reverse complement strand
GAAACGTGAGTTCATAACTCACACTGCTGAAGAACAACCGCTCGAAGCATTTCGAGCGTCCGACGCTGCGGCTCGCGTTTTGCGAGTGCTCTCCAAGAAGGTGACCAATCACAGAATTGGTCACCTTTTTTCTATTCCTGAAGTGACTCACTTAATTCATCCACATCGTCGACGACAGTCTCAAGTTCTGTGCATGCCGCCGTCAGCACATCGCGAAAGAACTGCAACTCGTCTTCAGCCGACACATGCAACCAGAAGGGGCTCGCTGGTTTCGGATCGCTACTTCCAAACCAAAGTGCCAGGGACACTTCCTCCAGTGCGGGATCAATCGCAGGATCGACACGTCGCAGGTCGACACGTGGAAACTCTCGAGTGATGCTTGACAAAGTAATACTGTTGGCTGGATCGCCCCCAAAACCTACTGGAAGTGGAGTTCTTGAAATCCAATCATACAACTGGCGGATCGTCAGTCCGAAAACGGGATGCAAAAATTCCGGAATCAGACTCGCGACTGGAGCAAGCACAAACTGGCGATAAAAGCAGTGTGGATGCGGCACGGTCAGCCGCGGAGAATCAATCTGCTCCCCGCCGTAGAAGATCAAATCGAGGTCCAGAGTCCGTGGCCCCCACCGAACCTCTCGCGTCCGGCCAAGTTCATTCTCAGCCCGCTGCAGCAGGTCCAGCAACTGCACAGCGTCTAACGAAGTCTCAAGAACCCAGGCCGAATTCAGAAACGAGTCGCCAGCTTCCGCTCCCATCGCAACGGACCGGTAGAGCTCTGCCGCCCGCACTGTAAAGACCGCGTCATTTTGCCCAACGAGCGTCTGAGCACGTCGGAACGTCTGTCTGACATCACCAACGTTACCACCCACCGCAACAACGGCCTGTACCACAATGATTCCTCAATTACCCTCGCGCATTCACTTCTGGAGTGCAAAATCTGCTTTATTGAGAGCTTCCTGTGGAGTTAGATAGCCAAGTCTCTTTCGTGGTCGATTGTTGAGTCGCCCGGTCGTATATGCAAGGACGTGGTGAGAGCGTGTTCCGAACCGGCATAGATCGTTTGATCCGCGTTCAGGAAGAACACGGCGAACAACTGACCTTCAATGTCGTACTGGAACTGGCTCAGGTCGAGCCTGTTCGTCGTCACCAGCCACGCACAGGCAATTTGTTCCAGCAGAAGTCGGATGACCGGGTCGGTATCAAAGAGTTCGGATTCAACTTGACGCATTCATGACACGGCAGGCACCACAACCCGCCGACAAATCGGTTTACAAGTTTTCCGATCTTCCTCCAACGGTCGCAGCAGATCGTAAATAAATTAAGAAGACGTCCGCTTCGACCGTCACCTGGCACAAACTCCTCACGAGACTGTATCCATCGCCAAAAAGGCAATCGAGAGAACAGTCAGTCGACACAAGAGTCTCTGCATACCAGCAAACCTTTCGGCATCAGACATCGTTTCCTTCGCGGCTGACTCCGTCAGACGTCAGCCTGCACGATCAAGCAATTCCGAAACCTACCGCATCGAGAATATCCCAAATAGAAACTCTGAGCGATCCTGCCTTTCGAACTTCATCCGATGCGGTATGTTTTCCGCTTAGCAACTCATTTGCGGAGACAGCATGACGCCTGAAGAACAGCTCGCAGCCGGCATGGCTGCGATGGAAAACGGGAACTCGGCAGAGGCACTCAAACTTTTTGACTCTGTCATTGAATCCGACCCTGCCAACGCGCAGGCGCTCTACTTCAGAGGTTGCGCCTGTTCCGAGACCGGTCAGTATCTGGATGCCATCGCGGCTTACGAGCGGTGTATTGAACACGCGGGAGACCGTGCCGCGCTGCCTCTGTTTAATCTGGGCGTCGCCTTTCAGGAACTGGGTGAGCCGGGCAAGGCAATTGAAGCTTTTCAGGGAGCCATCGCCAGCGACCCGACGATGGCAGATGCCTGGATCAATATTGGAAGGCTGCTCGACGATCTGGGCGACTCGGACATGGCCATCGAGTGTTACAACACGGCTTTAGGAATCAATCCAAACGACGCCACGGCTCTTTCAAGCCGCGGCAACAGTCTACGTGCGCTCCGACAGTTTTCGGAAGCCGATGCCAGCTACGAGGCCGCGCTTACCGAGAACCCGCAGGACCTTGCTGCTCGGATCGGCCGCGGAGTCTGTAAATTTGAACTTGGTGAGCAGGAGGAAGGCCTTGATCGGCTTCGCTCTATCATCGAACAAACTGGTCATTCCGTGGCCCGGTTTGAATACTCGCTGCTGCTTTGTCAGCTGGAACGGTATGAAGAAGCGATGGTGTCTCTGGACCGCATCGTCGAGGACGGATTTGGTAGTCCGGAAATATACAACAACCGCGGCGAGTGCCTGGCAAAGCTCGATCGGCCTGAGGATGCTCTCGCCTCGTTCGAGCAGTCGCTCGCCCTTGCTGAGGACTTCACAGGAGCCCTATTCGGCAAGGCCCGACTGCTCGTCAATCTGGATCGAATCGACGAGGCCCGGCCCGTGACTCAGCGTCTGATCGATGCGGCAAGTCCGCAGGAAAAGATGCAGGACTACATCGTGGCTCTTGCAAGTGCCTGCGAAATCAATATCTGAAAAGTTCTGTCCTAACGCTACCGACGCACCAGCAGTCAGTAACCTTTGATATCAGCTCTGCAGCATTCAGTAGCCGCCACGCTTTACCTTCCTGGACGTCACAGTTCCATTTCTGAAATGCACGATCAGCAAGTCGTCAAACCCGTGAGTCTCTGAGATTTTCAATTCTTGCGGCCAGATCTGTTTACGTTCGTCGTTGGTACCAGTCGATCGGGTACTCTCGTGGAGTGAGGCGGCGAAGACCGGCAGCCACTTTCACACCGCTCTTCCAAAGCAATAAGGCGCTCCGTGAAGCGAGTCAAATATTGCTGGCCGGAATCTGGCATCTCTGCCACGTTGGCAGGTAACGCTGTCGAACCTTGCCACCACGACATAGCCGCAAAGTGTTTGCTAATAGTCACTTGCAACCCCCGTACCCGAAGTGGCACGGTCCTTGCGTCGCTGTACTCTGAACTGAAACTGCGCGGATTGCCTGGCATTATTGGCAGCCTCGCGGGATTTCTGACAGAAACGACGCAGGGAGACGCTCGGGCGGATTTCGACCTCGAAATCGCTCATCGGCGAACACCTGTTGATTTATTTTGGCCCTCTATTGGATTGAGGAGTTACCGTGTCAAAACTGTTGACCTTCGACGACGAAGCGCGGAAAAGCCTTCTCGAAGGCGTTTCCAAACTTTCCCGAGCCGTTAAAAGCACGCTCGGACCACGTGGCCGGAACGCTGTCCTGGACAAAGGCTGGGGTGCCCCGAAAGTCACCAAGGACGGAGTGACCGTTGCTGAGGACATCGAACTGGAAGACCCATATGAAAATATGGGTGCTCAGCTCGTTAAGGAAGTCGCCTCAAAGACAAACGACGTCGCCGGTGACGGCACAACCACCGCGACAATTCTTGCAGAAGGCATCTACCGGGAAGGTCTGAAGTACATCGCTTCAGGTCACGCTCCGATGGCTCTGCAACGAGGTATTCTGAAAGCTGTCGACGCCATCGTCGAGCAGCTTAAGAAGCAGTCAACGCCGGTCTCGGCCAGCGACAAGAAGCAGGTGAAGACCGTCGCTTCGATCGCCGGCAACAACGATTCAGAAATCGGTAACGTTCTGGCAGACGCCTTCAAGAAGGTTGGAGCCGACGGAGTTATCACCGTCGACGAAGGCCGTCAGATGAACACGGCAGTCAGCCTGGTCGAAGGGATGCAGTTCGAGCGAGGTTACCTTTCTCCGCACTTCGTCACCGACGAAGATTCCCAGAAAGTCGAACTTGACGACTGCCACATCCTGATCTTCGAAGAAAAGATTTCAAACGTTAAGGATCTGGTCCCGCTGCTGGAGAAACTCTCCAAGTCCGGAGCACCGCTCCTGATCATCGCCGAAGATGTCGAAGGCGAAGCACTGGCAACTCTGGTTGTTAACAAGCTTCGCGGCATCCTCAACATCTGTGCCGTTAAGGCTCCTGGATACGGCGATCGTCGCAAGGCCATGCTGGAAGACCTCGCTGTCCTGACCGGCGGCAAGGCCATCTTCAAGGACCTCGGCATCAAGCTCGAAGCTGTCGAACTCGCCGATCTTGGAAAAGCCAAGAAGATCATCGTCGACGCCGAAAACACAACCATCGTTAAAGGTGCTGGTGTCAAAGGCGCCATCACTGGCCGTTGTGAGCAGATTCGATCTGAAATCGAAGTCACCGACAGCGAATACGACGTTGAAAAACTCCAGGAACGACTGGCGAAACTCGCCGGCGGCGTTGCTGAAATCAAAGTCGGAGCCGCAACCGAAACGGAAATGAAGGAACGCAAAGACCTCTTCGACGACGCTCTGGCGGCAACGCGAGCGGCTGTTGAAGAAGGTGTTGTTCCTGGTGGTGGAGTCGCCCTGGTTCGCTGTGCTAAGGCACTCGACAAGGTTGACGCGAAAGGCGACGAAGCCTTCGGTGTCGAGATTGTCAGGAACGTCCTTAGTCTGCCAATTCGAACGATCGCCGAAAACGCTGGCATCGACGGAGCTGTTGTCGCTAACCGAGTCTCAAAGTCGAAGGAAAAGACTCACGGCTACGACGCTCTGAACGACAAGTACGGCGACATGATCAGCTTCGGCGTCGTCGACCCAACCAAGGTGGTTCGCTCAGCGATTCAAAATGCAGCCAGTGTCGCAGGCCTTCTGCTGACGACTGAGTGCATTGTTGTCGAAGAGCCAGCCGAAGAGGAAGACGATCATCACGACCACCACCATGACGACATGGGAATGGGTGGAATGGGTGGCGGAATGCCGGGTATGGGCGGCGGAATGCCAGGCATGGGTGGCGGAATGCCTGGAATGGGCGGCATGCCCGGAATGATGTAAATCATGCTTCCTTCACGATGAAACGCGGCAGGCTGACTTCAATTAAGACTACTGCTTAGTATGGCCTGCGTTTCATCATCTGCATTCTGACTAGCTTTATTTTTGGTTTCAAACAAAACAATCACACGGCTCTTTTAAGTTCAACCAAGAGCTGCTTGACCACAAAGGAGTTATAAAACTATGGCACTGAATCCTCTCGACGATCGCGTTGTTATCCAACCACTGGACGCTGAAGAAACCACCGCTGGTGGAATCGTTCTTCCGGACGCCGCTCGCGAAAAACCACAGCGTGGAACTGTGACTGCAGTCGGCCCTGGTCGTCTGCTGGAAAGCGGCGAACGATGTGCTATCGCTGTTGGCATCGGTGACGAAGTTCTGTTCGGCAAGTACGGCGGGACTGACATCGAAGTCGATGGTGCCGAAGTCAAGATTCTTCGCGAAAGCGATATCCTGGCCAAGCTCGGTTAATTGAGGTGTGGCGAGCAACGACTGCGTGCCACTTGATCTTGACTTTCCACTTAATCTCATCCCTCCACTGAGGAGTTTATTGTGCCCAAGCAATTACTGTTTGACGATCGGGCTCGGCTGAAGATGCAGAAGGGCGTTCAGACGCTCGCAGACGTCGTCGCCGTGACCATGGGGCCAACCGGCCGCAACGTCATCATCGACAAGAGTTTCGGCAACCCACAGATCACCAAGGACGGCGTGACTGTGAGTAAAGAAGTCGAACTGGAAGACCCGTACGAACACATGGGTGCCAAACTGGTTAACGAAGTTGCTTCCAAAACCAGCGACATCGCCGGCGACGGAACAACCACAGCCACTGTGCTGGCTCGCTCGATCTACAACGAAGGTCTTCGAGGCATCACTCTGGGCGCTAATCCGATGATCGTTCGACGTGGTATCGAGAAGGCTGTTGACGCCGCTCTCGAATGTATGCGTGGAATGGCCAAACCAGTTACCGACAAAGAAGAGATCAAGCAGGTCGGTGCGATTTCTGCCAACAACGACGACGAAGTGGGTCAGCTCATTGCTGACGCCATGGAAAGCGTCGGACGCGATGGTGTCATCACCGTCGAAGAAGGCAAGACCAGCCAGACTGAACTGACTCTCGCTGAGGGCATGCAGTTCGACAAAGGCTACATCTCGCCTTACTTCATCACCGATTCGGGCAACATGACTGCCGTTCTGGATAACGCCCTCATCCTGCTGCACGAAAAGAAGATTTCAAATCTTCAACAGCTCGTGCCAGTGCTTGAGCAGGTTTCTCAGACCGGCCGGCCCCTGCTGATCGTCGCTGAAGACGTCGACGGCGAAGCTTTGACAGCTCTGGTTGTCAATAAGCTGCGAGGCGTGCTTCCTGTCTGTGCTGTCAAAGCTCCAGGCTTTGGTGATCGCCGCAAGGCGATGCTGCACGACATGGCGATCGTCACTGGTGGAACGTTGATTTCCGAAGACCTCGGAATTCAGCTCGAAAGCGTTCAGGTTGCTCAGCTTGGCTCAGCCGCCAAGATCGAAGTAACCAAAGACGCCTGTACCATCATCGACGGAGCTGGTGAGCAGGAAGAAATCGACAAGCGAGTCCAGCAGATTCGCAACCACATCGAAGCCACCGACAGCGAATACGATCGTGAGAAGTTCCAGGAACGACTCGCGAAAATCACTGGCGGAGTCGCCATCATTTCTGTCGGGGCAGCCACCGAAGCGGAAATGAAGCAGACCAAAGCTCGAATGGAAGACGCGTTGCACGCAACGCGAGCTTCTGTCGAAGAAGGCATCCTGCCTGGCGGCGGTGTTGCTCTGCTTCGTTCAATCGAAGCCGTCAACGGCGTCAAAGCCAAAGGCGACGAGCAGATCGGCGTTCAGATTGTCGCACGAGCCCTCGAAGGCCCGATTCGACAGATCGCTTCCAACTGCGGTGAAGATGGTTCCGTCATTGCTGACGAAGTGAAGCAGAAGAAGACTAACGTCGGCTACAACGCCAACACCGGCGAGTACGTCGACATGTTCAAGGCCGGCATCATCGACCCTGCAAAAGTCGTGACAAGTGCCCTGAAGAATGCTGCTTCAATCTCTGCTCTGATGCTGACAACTTCTGTCTGCGTGACCCGAACCGACGAACTCGACGGCAAAGGCAAGAAAGCCAAAGCTGAAGGTTCTGTCAGCTAATCACGAGCAGTGTCTGCTGAGACGCTCAGCCTCAATGATTGTTTTTTCCAACCGGCCGTTGACCCGCCACGCGAGTCGGCGGCCGGTTGTTTTCCAAAGGCCACGCTTTTCCCCTGAGCCTGGTGAGATCACCTCTGCACAAAGCTCTGTCGCTAAAGACAGGAAACCATGATGGCGACCAAACGCGACTATTACGAAGTGCTGGGAGTCTCTCGCGACGCAGGTGGCGACGAGATCAAAAAAGCCTACAAAAAGCTGGCATTGAAATACCACCCCGATCGGAATCAGGGTGACGAAGACGCAGTCGATAAATTCAAGGAAGCGGCCGAAGCCTATGAAGTCTTAGCCAGCGACGAAAAACGTGCACGTTACAACCGCTTCGGACATCAAGGTGTCCAGGGTGCTGGTGGACGGGCTGGCGGTGGCTTCAACGATATCAATGACATCTTTGACGTCTTCGGCGACCTGTTCGACGGCTTCGGAATGGGTGGTGGTGGTCGACGTCGCGGCGGTGGCCGACGAGCAGCTCAGGGAGACAGTCTTAAAACTCAACTTGAGATTGACCTGCTAGAAGCGGCTAAAGGCTGCGAGAAGGTTGTCGAGATCCGTCGCAAAGAATCGTGTACGACTTGCGATGGTTCAGGTGCTAAAGCTGGCAGTTCTGCTGACTCATGCGACTACTGCGGCGGCCACGGACAGGTCGTTCAGTCTCAGGGTTTCTTCCGAGTCCAGACAACCTGCCCAGCCTGCAAAGGCGAAGGCAAAATCATCCGCGACAAGTGCGCTGACTGTAGCGGAGCGGGCAAGATTCCTGAATCAGTCAAGCTGGACGTCAAAGTTCCCGCTGGCGTCGATACAGGAATGACGCTTCGCCTGTCAGATGAAGGAGAATCCGGGTCACACGGCGGACCGCGAGGCGATCTCTACGTCGAGATTCACGTGCGGGACCATCCGCTGTTCCACCGGGACGGGCCGGACCTCATTTGCGAAGTCCCGATTTCCTACACACAGGCCGTCCTTGGAGCGGAGATCGAAATCCCATGCCTCGAAGGGAAAACACAGCACTACATCTACCCTGGCACACAACCCGGCGAAGTCATCCGAATTCGCGGCGGCGGAATGCCCGACCCGCGCGGCGGCCGATCGGGCGACCTGCAGCTGCACGTCATCCTGGAAGTACCCAGGAAGATCGACTCTGAACAGGAAGCATTGCTGCGTGACCTGGCAGAACTTGAACAGGAAGCCGTCAGCCCACACCGATCGTCGTTTTTTGACAAGCTGAAAGAATGGTTCGTTCCGATCGACGAACTCGAATAACGATCTCACCTGAAGTCAACATATCTGTGTCAACGCAGGCGTCAACTATAATTCCGTCAGGCAGAGCCTGACCTACGATTGGAGCGAATTCGATGAGCAACGATGCCAATTCTGTCGAAGCCTCGAACGCTGAAGAAAACACTGCTGAAACTGAAGTCGACATCACTGCGGAAGCAATGGGCGAGGCCACTGAAGCCATTGCCGGTTCGGAATCTGACGACTCCGTGCAGCAGGATGCTTCTACCGAAACCGGCTCATCCGACCTGGACCGAATCAAAGCCGAACGTGATCAGAACCTCGACAAATTTCAGCGAGTGACCGCGGAACTGGAAAACTTCCGCCGACGCGTTCAACGTGAAGCTGAGCTTTCCGCTCGTTATTCCAGCCTCCCGCTGATTCGCGATCTGCTTCCGGCGATGGACAACGTCGCCAGAACAATTCAGGCCGCCGAGCAAACCGGCAAGCTCGATGACTTGATCCAGGGCTTGCAGATGATCATCGCGCAGTTCGATCAAATCTTTGGCAGTCACTCAGCCAAGCCGATTGCGGCCGTCGGCGAAATATTCGATCCGAACCTCCACGAGGCCTTGCAGCAGGTGCCGACTGACGAACATCCCCCAATGACTGTCATTCAGGAACTCGAACGCGGCTACATCATGCACGACCGAGTGATCCGCCCAACGAAAGTTCTCGTCGCGTGTGCTCTTCCTGAACTGACAAAAGACGCTGAGCCAGCGGAAGAATCGTAGCACAGAAGATTGGAACAGTTTTCCTGATACGTCTTACCTGCGAAGGCGGGCAACAAGTTTATCGCGGAAGTCCGGGTTCCCGCCTTCACGGAAAAGGCGTCCTGCATTAACCAGCCGCTTCGGAGCCTTATCCGCCAAATCTGGAATTAAAAAATGCCGACTTACGATTATAAGTGCGCGAACTGCGAACATCAGTGGGAAGAGTTTCAGTCGATCACGGCCAAGCCAAAACGTAAATGCCCTGAATGCGGCAAGCTGAAGGCTAAACGAATGATTGGCCCAGGCGCTGGCATCATCTTTAAAGGGTCAGGCTTCTACGAAACCGACTACCGAAGCTCGTCCTACAACAAAGACGCGGCCGCCGACAAGAAAGCCAGCGAATCGTCGAGCAAGTCCAGTGACAGCTCAAAGACATCGGACAGCAAATCCAGCAGCAAGAAGTCTTCAGATTAAGACAAATGCCGCCAGTTGCCACTTGCCGTATTCATGGTCCCTTCCGCAAAGCGACAAGGCTACACACGAGAAGAACGATCAAGCGTTTACGACCGTCATACCGTGATGGACCACGTGTGCTGCAACATCCAGCCAACCTCTATGGATTATCTGAGTCTCGCCCGAAACTATTGCCCACTGAATCGGCAACATTGCAAATGCATGGCTCGCAAGACTGCTGCAGCCCCACGAGAGCTGGAAATATCTAACCTGCTTACCAGCGTGACTTGTAGTGCTAGCATGTCGCGTGCAATCTTTCCTAACAGATCAGTCGATCAGCACGAGTGCGTCCTGTAGCTCATTATTGTCATTCTCGGCGCGAGGCAATACCCCGGCCAGTTGTTCTCCGGCGGTTGTTATGACGGCGATGAGGGCGTCGGCTGGGTGGCTCTTTTGCAGCTCGTCGGTGAGTTGCCCGCACAGGGCATCGACGCTGGACTGCCCCATCTTTTCAATGACTTCCTGATCACCCAGTACAACGGCCATATGTTCGAAAAGGGAAACATAAATGAGAATCCCGGTCGAGCCAGCGGTATGATGGATTCGATTGTCAAAGAAAACTTCGCGTGCTCGGGTGGCGACTTCCTTCTTCAACTGTTCCTTTGGAGAAAACAGACGACGGAGCCAGCTGACTCGACTGCCACACACTGTGCCGACGATGAACGCGATGACGACTCCGGCGACCATGATAAGCACGCCGAGACTCACGGAGCCGGCACTCCAGCTACCGGACTCGGCGGACTCGCGAGGAAACATCACCCAAACGACGACTGCAGTGAGTGTCGCCAGCCAGAGGCCGACGATGTCTTCCGGACGGTCGTAACGGCCGGACGCAGACGCCACGACCGGAACGATTTCACAGCAAGTTCGTGACTCCGCACTAGCGACCGCCTGGCCGACGTCCTGTTTCTGCTCTGCGTTGAATACGTCTGATGCTCGCTGCATGTAGTGTTTCCTAACCGGGCTGAATCGATCACCTGAACTCACAGCTGCTACCAGGAACCCGTTGCTCCACCGCCGCCGGATGAGCCGCCTCCGAACGACCCGCCACTGTAGCCTCCTCCGCTGCCCCCACTGTTGGTGAGCATGCGGTAGAGGATCATACCGACGACGGAAAAGACAACACCCCAGAAGATCCAAGCCCAGCCACTGGCACCTCGCCGGGCCAAAGACACAACGGTAAAGATGGCCAGGCCGATGAATACCAAAATCAAAGCGTAGTGCGTCCACGGCCTTGGGACAGTTGGTAGTTCAAGCTTGCGGCCCATTTTGTCGAGCGCTTCAACACCCGCTGCAATCCCCGCCGAGAACTGCCCCTGTTTGAATTGTGGGATGATGTGCCCGTCCATGATCTGCTGGCAAAGTGCATCCTCCGTTCGCCCCCAGCCGGCGCCGAGCTCGATGCGGGCTTTGCGGTCGTCACGCGAAACCAGCAATAGGATGCCGGTATTCCATTCCTGATTGCCAAGTTTTTTCAAGCCGACCTGCCACTGGTCAAACAACAGCGTAGCGAAGGTCTCAATCCGAAGGTCGCTGCCACCATGTTTTGCCATAGACTCGATCGTGACAACGATGATTGGCGTAGCCTTGTCAGTCAGAAGTCTATCGCAGATCTGCCGGATGCGATCTTCGTCCGCCGGGTCGATCATGTTGGCGAGGTCTCTCACAAACTCACGATCTCCCGGCCGGTCGACCGTGAGTTCCAACGCGTTGGCAGGCACGCTGGCGCACAGAAAAACAATGGCAGCTGCCAAAGTAAACTGAACCACGCGAGAGCCAGCAGGAGTCTTCTTCATGTCGAAGTCGCTTTCGGGTTCTGCTGCGGATGGAATGGCGAAGTCGGTACCGAACGGTGAGAGATACTAACCGGAGCACCAGAAACTTTATATATATGCTATGTTCACCACGTAACCAGTCGGTTCAAACAACAAACTAAAGCCATCGAACATAGCCGTCCAATATTTAGACCGAAATTCGGCCTGACGCAGATCAGAGAACCTGACAGGCCCCAGCAATTTTCTTCGTTCGGGTTGAGTCGACTCGGGTTACTTTAAAGAATTCAATTGATAGAAGTATCTTTCGAAAACGTAGTCAACAGTTTGTCAGCCAGTTCTAAAGTCTCAGTCACCAGACCATTCCTCACTGGCACACGTTGGGCTGAATCCAATGCCACGGTCCCGTTGGAAAGGCGCCGCAATGCTCACTCGACGAACTTTTCTGCAGACAGCAACAGTCAGCACAGCAGCCTCATTGGCCGAATGGCGGATGAATGGCTTCTGCGCAGAAGTCAAACAGGCGGCAGCTCCGATTGGCAAGTCGAGATCCGGTGAGGACGTCTTCAACTTCGTCATTAGAACGACAGGGCAATTCGACAGACGCCTTTATCTTCAGGTACTCGGAGCCGCGAACGAGTTCAAAGAAGGCGACCAAAGTGTAGGTATTGCCGCCGTTGACGACTTATCCAGAATCAACGCGCGTCGGATGCTGGGCGAAACGACGCTTGCAAAGATCGATGCCCATCCCTTGATTGAAGACAACCTTGCCGCGTTCAATCGAAGCGCCGTCGACGCCAGGGCGCGTTCAGAATCTGCAGGCTGGACGCTTGGGAGACTCAAAGAATTTCTGCTGCTGGCTGACGAGGCATCTATCAGATCGATCATGGGCGGCCTGACCAGCGAAGTCATAGGTTGCGTCGTTAAGCTTATGAGTAACGCCGACCTGATAGCGGTCGGCCAGAAGGTCTTTAATACGCTGCCCGGCAGTTCGATAGGTGCCAAAGGGTATCTGGGTGCCAGAGTGCAGCCGAACTCGCCGACGGACAATATCGACGACATTCGCTGGCAGGTCTTTGATGCATGGTCCTACGGCGTCGGTGATGTCCTGCTGGGTACAAACCCCGTGTCGAGCGATCCGAAATCTGTCGCCGCCGTTGAGCGTACCTTAAAGGATCTTCTTTCCACGTTTGGCATTGCAGAATTGATGCCTCATTGCGTTCTTTCTCATATTGATGTTCAGGCGCAAGTCGAAGAACGATCTCCAGGCAGTACCGCATTGTGGTTCCAAAGTATTGCTGGCACTGACGACGCCAACCACACCTTTGATATCAGCATCGAGAAGATGCGCCGGTACGCTTCGCAGCGGACAGGCAAATACGGTCTCTATTTCGAAACCGGACAGGGAGCTGACTTTACCAACGGCCACGCTCACGGCTTTGACATGGTGCTGCACGAATCCCGCAAGTACGGCATGGCGAGAGCACTGACTCAAGACGTCGCAAACGCTCAGAAACAGGCCGGACGGACGCCCGCTCCGTGGGTACACCTCAACGATGTCGCCGGGTTCATCGGCCCGGAAGTCTTCCGCACAAAAGAGCAACTGGTTCGATGCTGCCTGGAAGACATCGTCATGGGCAAGCTGCACGGATTATGCCTCGGCCTTGACGTTTGCTCGACCCTGCACATGGACGTTTCTCTGGACGATCTCGACTGGTGCCTGGACCAGATCATGCCAGCCAACCCCGCCTATCTGATGGCGTTGCCGACGAAAATCGATCCGATGCTCGGCTACCTGACGACGGGCTATCAGGACCATGTACGACTGAGACAGAAGTTCAGCTACAAGGTCAACGATGCGATGTGGCAATTCTTTCAGATGCTTGGTGTCGTTGATCGCGTCGGCAATCCCGGAAAGAACTTCGGACAGCCACTCAACATGTTCGTCGAGTATCAGCGCAGAACGGGTGACACTCGCAGCGAAGAAGAGATTCACAACGAAGGCCGCCGTCAACTCGCCGAAGTTCGAGGGCGGGGCGTGTTCATTGCAGATGGCCACGGAACATTGCCATGCGATCTCCGACCGCAACTTAAGTCAGACATCAACCAGATTTACAACGACGCCAAGGAAAGTATCTGGGCTGAACTGTCCGACGAATTTGTCGACAGCGTCCCAAACCACGTTCTCGCCGCGACGCAATCGACGAACCGACAGAACTACATTCTTCATCCGGAATCCGGCGAACAGTTATCGCCACGGTCGTCGCTGGAAATTGAGCGACTTCGACAGCAACATGATGGCAGTTTCGACGTGCAGATTGTGATCTCTGACGGCCTGAATGCTTATTCGATCATGGACGACGGCCACCTCGAACCGTTCCTGTCACAACTTCGCGCGAGCCTGAAACAAGCGGGCATGAAAGTGGCGTCTGAGAACATCGTTGTGACTTCAGGTCGCGTGCGAGCTGGATACCGCATCGGCGAATCACTTTTCGGCGGTCTTGCCGGATCACACGCTATCCTGCACGTTATCGGTGAACGGCCTGGCACCGGCCATCACACGTTTTCAACGTACATCACCGCTCCGCAAGGCAACGTCTGGGGCCAGCCCGGCAAGATCGACCACAATATCACGAAAGTCGTTTCAGGAATCGCACTCACCGCCTTGAAGCCTGACGACGGAGCCAAAGAGGTCGCACGGATTCTGATGAGCATGACAACATCGGTGTAGCGAACGTTCCCGATCGCCATTTTCAGCGCTCGCATTTTATCGTCGCTGGCGGCAGCTCGCGGCCGATTTCATCCGCTCGAAATCCAAAACCTGTTGGTCCCAGGCTCGACAAATCGATGGCTCCCGCCTGCCGGCGGAACATACCCGGGTGCACAGCAGCCTCTGAGAATGAGGCATCCGGGTAGAACTGCATTCCGTTCGTCTCAACGCCCATGATCGTGCCGGCGTGTGCGGCGAGTCTTAGATGCGAAATCTGAGCCAGCATCGGATTGGCAAGATCCTGAACCATCAGCGGCATGCCGTGAGCTTTCGCCCAGCAGAGACTGAGGATGGCTCCAGTCTGCGTCTTGCATGTTTTGAGAGCGACTCCGGACCAGCCAAGTTCTCTACCTAGTCTGACATGCTGCCAGTCGTGGGCACTTTCGTCGAGGAACACCGGCTTGCGGGCGGCGATACTGCGGGTGTCAATCCGGTCGCGTTCCAACTCGTACGGAAACGGCTGCTCGATGTAGAGCAACATCCCGTAGAGTCGTGGATGCTCGTCGCGAAGACGATCGAGAATCCCGTTGACATAGTCGGGTTCAGTAACGGTGCAATTGAAGTCCGCGGTGAGCCATTCGCAATCTTTCGCAACAGCCAGTTCGCCGACCTTCACAATCCGGTCAAAGTCCCAATCCTGGTCGTTACCTCGCAGTTTAATCTTCAGGCAATTCAATCCGTCGTGGTCGATCCAGTCTGAAAGAGAGACCGGATATCCGTCATCCGGTTCCTCACCAGTAAACTCATCGGCAGTCAGGGGGTCGAGACCTCCGACAAGATGCCATGCAGTCAGGTTTGAGTTAATCGACCGGCCATCAGGAACGAGAAACTCCGACGGCCAGCGATTGGCGAACGACACAGCGTGCGCATCGGATGCAGGTTCAAGAAATACAGAAAGGTCTCGTGAGAGATGCTGCGAACCGTATAGCTCGTAGATATCACGTTCGTGGATGATTCCAAACGCGTCGTGCAATGCGACATCGAACGCGCTACTGCAGACAAGAGCCGCGAGATACGGAATTGCTTCCTGCTCAGGAGCGGCTGCAGCCGCAGCCTTGATCAGCTCCGGCAGCAGTTCCGTGAGAAAATCCGAACCGATCTCCAGTGGATGGCCTGTGCGATCGAAAGCAGCCCACGCAGCGGCCACTTCACGACAGAAATCCACCATGCCATCGAGTCTCGCTGCGTAAGACAACGAACTCGGCCACGCCCACT
>CALGTK010000261.1 GCA_937904325.1 uncultured Planctomyces sp. | reverse complement strand
CCAGTTTCCAACAGTGTCGGCATGGTGCTGGTCCCCATCCCAGCCGGCGAGTTTCAGATGGGAACTCCCGTCAGCAATGCGTCACCAGAAGACCGTCTGGAAAAACTCATGCAGAATCCCGACGTCGTCAAGAAAATTGAAAGCGGAGCAACCACTGAAGAAGAGCTGATGAAGCATGTGCGGAAACAAGCTGAAAAGGACAGACAGCGAAAGGGCGGCTCCGACACACCACAGCATCCGGTGAAGATCACAAAGCCGTTTTTCCTGAGCGCCAATGAAGTAACTCAAGGTCAGTTTAAGGCCGTGATGAACGAAGAGCCGTGGGCAGGGCAACCTCTGGTCGAGGAAGGTCCTGACTATGCAGCAACCTATATCTCGTGGGAGAAGGCCAGTGAGTTCTGCCAGAAACTAAGCGACAAGGAAAGTGTCGAGTACCGACTGCCTACTGAAGCCGAGTGGGAATACGCCTGTCGAGCCGGAACCACCACCGAGTACGGCTTTGGTGACGACGGAGCCAGACTTGGCGAACACGCCTGGTACGACGCAAATGCCTACAAAGCCGACGAGCAGTACGCCCACGAGGTTGGGCAGATGTCTCCGAACCCGTGGGCGATGTACGACATGCACGGCAATGCCTGGGAATGGTGCCAGGACTGGTACGCCCGCTACGACGGAAAGGCGAAAGAGGTGGTAGACCCGACCGGACCAGAAAAAGGCAATACCCGAGTCTGGCGAGGCGGCTCATTCTCGGAGAATCCCGTCAACATGCGATCCGCAAGCCGACTGAGTTTCGACCGCCGCGAATATCGCCCGGAGTTCGCTGCGGGCTTCCGGGTAGTGCGAGCAATAGCACCGTAGTGGTTACAGGGGTGAACTGCTCCTGCCGAACAAAGAGGGAAAGTGATGAAACAAATCGACACGTTTGCCTGCATGGCTACCGCATTGCTCGCGATCACTGGCGTCCTTTCAGCAGATGACGGTGGCAAGCCGGCGAGCCAGGACATCACCAATCGCGGCTCGTATTACGTTAATGGCGAAATCCACGTTAATACATATGGTCAGCCGGAGGGCAAACCGCTCACCACTGGTCACCACGACTTCAAGCCATCCTGGTCAAAGACGGGTGACATGCTCGTCTTTTTCCGCAGGTTGAAGAACGATCCCGATGTATCGAAGTGGAAGACGGCCATTCACATCATCCATGCAGATGGAACCGGGCTACACCAACTCACCGACGGGACGCACACGGACTTCAATCAAACCTGGACGCGCGACGGCAGAAATACTCCGATCTGGAATCGAAAGAACCCAAAGACGGGTGGCTACGTGGTGATGGCCAGTAAGGTTGGTGCAAAGCCTGGTGAGGAAGTTCCTCTCACCGACAAAGGGCATCACACCTGGTCCTACACCTGCCTGACTGACGGCCGGATCCTCGTGCGATCGAATCCGCCGGGCCAGGGCAGGGGGTACTACCTGATGACGCCCGAAGAGAACGTCAATCCGAAGTTCGAACGCATTGAGTGTGAACTGGCAAAAACGGGAGTGCTTGACCGAGTCAGTCTCTCACCGACCGAAACGAGAGTCTGCTTCGAGTTCCAACGGGGGTTCAAACGACGAGTTCCCGGACGCACGCTTTACGTCGCGGATTTCGATGCCAGGAGCCGCAGGATTACCAATGCAAAGCCATTCGCGAACAAGGAAGGAAAACAGATCTGGTTCGCGTACCCACGTTGGTCGAAAGACGAATCGTCGATCGTTTATCAGGCGGGCGGCAAGCTCTATCTCTACAAACCTGAAGACGGCTCGACGCATAAGGTCTCGACGGACGACAAAGCCGACTACCGTTATCCACACTTCGAAGACGCGCCGAAATAGTTGCGACGCGAGTTGTGAAGGGTTGAGCTCGTCGCGCCTTGTTGCCTGTTTCCAAATCACCGTCGGGGGCTATTGCATGAAGAATTCAGACGTGATTCAGCTGGTACTGTTCATCACATTCAGCTTCGCCGGTTTTCCAGCGTATGCTCAGGACGAGTCCGAACAAGACTCACCGAAACGAAGTACGCCACAAACTGCATTTACCCGGGCAGATAAGGACGGTGATGGAAGGCTTGACCCCGATGAAGTCAAGAACGCGGCCCTGTTCAAACGAATAGACACCAATGCTGATGGCTTTGTCACTCAGAAAGAAGCACAGTCGCACGCAAAACGGCGTCGAGCTCGCGAAAACGCGGCGGCCACCGAAGAAGTATCCAACATCCCCGTCTTTCCGGCTGATCCTGACGGCGAGGCTGCAAAACGAAAACTGCTTTCCAGCATTGCCAACGTCACAGCCGGTGACAAACGTCCGCCGAATGTTGTGTTGCTGTTTTCGGATGACCTTGGTTACGGCGACATTTCGATGCACGGATCTAAAGAGATTCCCACGCCGAACATTGACGCACTTGGTAAACAGGGCGTGCGTTTTTCGAACGCCTATGTGACTGCGGCTTCGTGCAGCCCCTCCCGTGCCGGGTTGATGTCGGGCCGGTACCAACAACGATTTGGTTTTGAATTCAATACCGCCGGCGGTGCAATCACACATCGCTTGCATCGTGGGCTCGATCCATCCGTCGTCACGATGACTGATGTCTTGAAACAGGCCGGCTATGTCACCGGAATGTTTGGCAAATGGCATTTGGGAACACAGCCTCAGTTTCATCCACGGGCTCGAGGCTTCGATGAGTTTTACGGCTTCCTGGCCGGTGCCCATTCCTTTTTTTCCGCCAAAACTCCACAGCCGTTTCACAGCTCGATCATGCGGGACAGGTCGCCGCTGATTGAACCGGAATACCTGACCGACGCAATTGCCAGGGAAACGGTCAGGTTCATCGGCGCGAACAGAGACAAGACTTTCTTTGCATACGTCCCGTTCAACGCGGTTCATACGCCGATCGAAGCGACAAAAAAATACCAGGATCGGTTTCCAAACGAATCAGACCAAACCAAACGCGACTACTACGCAATGACCAGCGCCCTGGATGATGCTGTGGGCTCGATCGTTGCCGCGCTCGACAGGAACGGACTTTCGGAACACACACTTGTCATCTTCGTCAATGACAACGGCGGGCCGATCTACACGGGCGTGCAAAGCAATGGCCCACTGAAACTGGGAAAACTGTTCTTGTTCGAAGGCGGAATTCGCGTGCCGATGGTGATCAAGCTGCCGGGCAGGTTTCAACCAGACACCATCTACGATCAACCAACCAGCACTCTGGATTTGTTTCCGACGATCTCCGCGGCGGCGGGCATCAGAGTTCCGGCTGAGATCAAACTGGACGGTGTTGACCTGACGCCGTTTGTCAACGGGCAGTCCACCGGTGCGCCACATGAAACTCTGTTTTGGAGTAACGGACCTAACATCGCGGTCCGGCAAGGCGACTGGAAACTTGTTAAGTCCTACGACAATACCTGGCTGTTTGACCTCGCCAGCGACATTGGCGAATCCAGGAACCTGGCCGATGCAAAACCTGAGACCGTCGAGCAATTGGAACAAGCCTGGCAGGAGTGGCGATCTCAGATGTCAAAACCGGCCTGGCCCAGCAAACCGAACCGGCGCAAAGTTGAAGTCGATGGCCTGGAATACGAGATGAACATCTAAGGAATCAAAGCGCATGTCACAGAACATCATACGAACAAAGCCGCTGAAAGCCGGAGCCATGATCCGACCTGCTCGATTGATCGGCCTGCTGGCGTTCGCGTTCTTCGTCTCTCTTGTTCAATCGAACGAGCGGGCCTATGCCACCGACTCGAGCGACAGGCCGAACGTCCTGTTCATCGCTGTCGACGATTTGAACGACTGGGTCGGTTGTCTTGGAGGACACCCTCAGGCGAAGACTCCGAACATCGACGCACTCGCAAAGAAGGGTGTCCTTTTCGAGCAGGCTCATTGCGCTGCACCGCTCTGCCATCCGTCACGCACTGCGATTATGACCGGGCTCCGGCCGTCGACGACCGGGATCTACGGCAACCTGAACTGGTTTCGCGACATGCCGACGTTGAAGGACTGGGTCACCATCCCGCAGTACTTCCGTCACCATGGGTATGTCGCCTGGGGTGGCGGCAAACTTTATCACCAGGCACACGGAAAATTCTCCGATGCCGAGGCGTGGGATCATGTCTATTCCACTCGCACCGGCGCCGTGCCGCCGCCGAAGAATGAACGCTACAAACACGGTCTCCGTCCGAAGTTCGAATCCAATCCCATACTCGCCCGTCTCATCGACTGGGGACCAACCGACGCCCCCATCAAAGCCAATCCCGATTGGAAGACCGCGGACGGCGCCGCTCAGTTCCTCGGGCGAGATCACGACAAACCCTTCTTTCTTGGCTGTGGCATCTACCTGCCGCACCTTCCGTGGTATGCCCCGAAGAAATTCTTCGAAATGCATCCACTCGAAGACCTCGAACTTCCGCCGTACAAGACAGACGATTTCGATGACATTCCCGCCATTGGTAAACGGATGGGCGAACGTCACATCAAGCACATCCGTGAGAGCGGCAAATGGAAGGAAGCCGTCCAGGGTTGCCTTGCTGCTGACTCCTTCGCTGATGCCTGCGTGGGTCATGTGCTCGATGCATTGGAAAAGAGTCGTTATCGCGACAACACGATCGTTGTCCTGTGGGGCGATCACGGCTACGACGT
>CALGTK010000260.1 GCA_937904325.1 uncultured Planctomyces sp. | reverse complement strand
AGGAGCTGCAGGGCCATTGGCACTGTCGTCGGTAGTGGTTTCTTCTTTAGGCGGATCGAGTTTGGCGATGACGACGCTCTCTCGGAGGTTTTTTCCGACATCCAGGCGGATGGTTTCATCGGCCTGCTGCATGAGCAGGAAGTCGTTGCCGATGGATAGAATGATGGCGTCGAAGCCTGCGTACTTCAGATCGTCGCCTTCGTGCAGGATTATTTTTGTGTTGGTCGATTTGTCTCGCAGCCACGCTTCAGGGACGGAGTCCGCCGCCACAACGCCTTCCATGAAAGTAAACTGAGCTTTGTCGTCCTGGACGGTGACTTTGATTGCCGCAGTGGCCGTTTGAGCAGGCTCGCCAGCGTCGGTCACGGTGACATTGATGGTGACTTCGCCCGGCTCGCCTTCGGCTGGCGGCGTGAAGGTCAGTTCTCTGGTTTCCGCGTTGTAGACAGCCCCTTCCGGTGCTTCGTCAGAGAGTGCGAACTTCAATTCTTCGGCGGGAGTTTCCGGGTCGGCTGCTTCCAGTTTCGTCGTGATTTCCTGTCCCAGAGTTGCGACCAGATTCTCAGGTAATGTGATCACCGGCGGTTTGTTGACGTCTGTGAGCTTCAACTTGAATTCAGCTTCGATGGGTTCTCGAAGTCCACCGCCGGATGCGCGAACTTTGACGGCGTATTCACCGGCAGCAAGTTCAGGGGGCGGGTCCCAGGACAGCTTACCTTCTTCGAATGTCATTCCGTCTATGGAATCAGAGAGGACTTCATACTCAACGTCTTCGGCTGTCGCATCCGTACCGCTGATCTTTGCAGAGAGTGAGATCGTCTTTCCGCGACCGACGCTCTTTGTACCGATGAGGTCCAGACGCGGTCGGTACGGGGCCGGTTTCGCGAAAGGATTCATGTCGATCAGTGTGTCGTATTCTGAAATGGCAATTTCTTTGAAGTCCGGATGCACGACGGACAGTTCAACAATGTCTTCAGCGACGGCTTCGATGTCCTGATCTTCGTCGAGCTCCAGTCGCAAATCTTTGCCATCGATGTCGGCGACGTTGTAATAGTTCTGGCCGATTCTTAATTCGAAAGGTGCAGCTTTCGGGAAGCCCTCAACCGATTCCAATTCCAGTTTCGGCGGGCCATCTTCGTCGATGACCGATACGACGGTCGTTCGTGGAAACAGTGTCGGACCTTTTACGGGCGCATCTCGCAAGGCGATGGATTCGGTCGTGATGCGGATCGTCAGGTTTGGACGAGAAGAATTGTTCTGAGCCTCGGCGGTCATGCTGGAAATTCGGTGCAGCACGTTCGCTCGGTGAAAGCGGTAGAGAAAGGTTCTTAGTTGCTCGATTGTGCCTTCGCCGGTAACTCGCATGCGAACGGCGACGTAGCTGTTGTCCCGTGACGGCGAGATGCGTTCCGGGGTGACTTCGGCACCCTTAAACGCCGCGACGATTTCCGCCAGGTCGGTGAGCCACTGCTGGTAGGCCAGAGCTCCCTGGGCGGAGTTTGACGACAGACTCTGCTCCTTGAACTGTTTCATCGACTGAACGCTGGCGCGAGCAATGTCGAATTCACTGCTTGCCTTGTCGAGTTTCTCGGTCACTGTTCGCAGCTTCGATTCCTGATCGGCAACAGGGCCGCGGAACGCCTGCCAGATCCACGGCATCACGACGATCCCGAGAAGTGCCAAAGCCAGTAGTTTTTCTCTTCGTTTCATAAATCACGTCTCGGTCGCACTGGACGGGTGACGATTCGCTGCGGTCTGCAGACAAGTCTTAAATCGCCGACGATCCGAACGGCGTGTTTCGCTATCGAAAATCGATACGGGATATTCGATACGAAATATTACACGGACGCCGCGATTGTCAGCCAACTTTAGACTTGTCAATCATAGCGTCTGAATCACGCAGCGTTTGAAACAGATCGTCGCCGATGATAATCCCTCGGTACAACGACAAAACTCCCGCCACCATAAGGATTTAGCAGTCCACCAGCGAGGAACACGTGTTTGATTACTCCCGGGCAAATTCAGCAGAACTGTCAGAGAGCGTGCAGTCGGGGCCCAAAAAGAAGATCTGAGTCCCCAGTGACGAATCCACCGTGTGGAATTCAGGAATGAGCTACAGATCTCATTTGAGTGGAAATTATGCCGGTAACGCGATCAGCATAAAGCCGCACAACCCGGGTTTAACAGTCTCAATGATCGAAAAGCATGGTGAGGAGAACGGTTGCATGGAGGTGCCGGTTTGTCACTTATGGTCGAATCAGACTGCCAGAGATGTTGATCGCTCGGTGGCATGATTCGAAACTGAGAACAGTCGACCTGGGTTGTGCTCGACAGGACGGTCTGGCACAGAGTTCTGATTGTGGCGATCTGACATCCGTGGATGATTGCAGGTTGTGCCGCGAAAGAGATTGCACGAGTCGTCGGCAATGGGCCGACGGTAATTGTCGTTGGCGCTGGATCGGAGCTAGCATGACTTTTGTAATGCGACATTCCTGTCTGACGCACGATTCCTGACAGGAAACAGCCCTGCTAATGATCAGTGCGGGCAACGTTTGTATCCGAAATGAACTATTAGAGCGTCCAGATGATGAAACACCATAAGACTTTCTTTACTGCCCTGATGACGATGGTCGTTCTGTCCATCGCGGCTGTTGACGCCGATGCGCAACGAGGCGGTCGAGGCGGCCCGGGCGGCGGTCGAGGGTCAGGCAGCAGCGCACTGGAACTCCTGCGACA
>CALGTK010000259.1 GCA_937904325.1 uncultured Planctomyces sp. | reverse complement strand
GTCGTGACACCTCAGATGAAATCCATTTCGATGCCCCGGTTCGCGTGGCGATCTTTCCATCCAGCGTCATTGCCCACTTGACGTGAACCCACGGCAAGCCCGTTCTTAACAGTTTCAGAAACGGAGCGTTCAACTCTCGAATCGCCTCTTCCGCAAGCCCGATGGAGACATCGATCCCTGCTTCCTTCAATTGCTGGATTCCTCCCCCCGCAACGTGCGGAGACGGATCTCTGAGCCCCACCGACACTCGCCGAACCCCGGCACCGATAACAGCCTCGGAGCACGGAGGCGTCTTACCGTAGTGACAGCATGGCTCCAACGTCACGTAAAGCGTCGCGTTTGCGAGCAGTTCCTGCCGTACGCCTGAATCTTTAAAGCGATCAACGAAGTCAGATAAGGCATTCGCTTCGGCATGCGGACCACCAAACCGCTCGTGATAGCCGACTCCCAGCAGGTTCAAGTGCTCATCAGCAAGAACTGCCCCAACCGCCGGGTTCGGTTCAACTCGCCCCAGCCCGCGAGCGGCGAGCTCAATCGCGTACCGCATCACGGTTTCCGGCCTGTCAAATCTCTGTGGAGCACTCATCACGGCCACTCAGTGAAACGGTGGCAAAACTGTCAACGCAGCTTCAGGCGGCATCGAGAATTCGCAGGACAGAACCGACGACAAACTCTTTGACTCTGCCGCGATACTCGGTCATGTGAGGTGCGACCAGATGAGCCTTCAGATGATCGAGGCTCTCCCACTTCTCAACGATCGTGACAATGTTGGCTCGATGAGGAATCTGAGCTGGGATGTCCGTATCAGCATCAACCATCGGTCCGTACTCGACGCAACCCGCTTCTGCCAGCACGTGCGGAACAACCTTGTGAAACTCAGCAAGGAAGTCGTCACGTTTACCATCAACGACTTCGATTTCCGCAATAACGCTCAACATTCCGCGTCTCACTTCCTACACAGGATCGCCTCAAACCGACTAGCGTCTTTTCTTCTTCACAGTCTTCTTCTTCACAGTCTTCTTCTTCACAGTCTTCTTCTTCACAGTCTTCTTCTTCGCAGCAGTCTTTTTCTTTGCAGCTGGCTTGGGCACAGTCTTCTTCTTGACGGCAGATTTCTTCTTCACAGACGCCTTCGCTGCAGTCTTCTTTTTCACGATCGGCTTAGACTTAGTGGTTTTCTTTTTCGAGGCAGCCTTCTCAGCCGCCACAGCCTTCTCGGCCTTTACTTTAGCTCTTGCGGCAGCTCGTTTCTTAGCTTCTTTCTCAGCAGCTTTGACTGCTTGTTCTGCCGCAGCTTTTTTCTCTGCTGAACGCTTCGCCGACTGTAGCCGTTTTCGCGCACGCCCGCTCAACAAATCCTTCAACCGGTCCTCAGCATCAGTAACCTCAAACGTCAATTCTGGATGATCGCCCTTGGGCGACATCTCCAGAACGGACTCTCCGTGCTTCGAAACTGAAAGCGATTTAAGGAGCCAGATAAACTCGGGAGCATCGGCCTTTCGAATAAACCCTTTAAGCAATTCAGCTCCGCTGTCTTCGTCTGCGCCTACCGGCACCAGGCCGAGCCAGATAGCAGTGCGAACCATTTTGTCGTCAACCGGGATCACGTGGGTGCCGAGGCACTTTTGAAGCATGTAGTTTCGGCAAAACGATGTGAGGTGTTTGATCTTCGAAACCTGTTTAAAGGCGAGATCAAAAGACTTCTTTTTTATTCCGTCGAAGTCGTACGAGAACTGATGATCAAAGACGTAGTACAGCAGGTAACGGACGCGCATCGCGCACCACTCCGGCTCGTGAACACCTTCGAAAACTGGCTCCAGTTCCGAGATCGTACTGACACGGACCTCGTTCCAGTCAAAGAAGTCGCCTTTCAACCGCCCGAATGCCGCATCGGCGGATTCGTAAGATGAGTTTTCCAGGCAGACTGAAAACACCATGGCTTCCAACACGGGAAGCTGTTCGCGTTTCGGCAGTCCACCGAACTCTTTCTTCAAGAGTTTGATAAGACGTGTAAGAACCTTGGACTTGTCTGGAGTTTTTGATTTCGCTGCGGCCATGATTATCCTGAAGCCAACTCAATTCAGAAGTAACTTGGTGGGTCAATAAGTCGAAGATCTTGAACCAGCGACGGACTGAAAATTAACAGGCGACGGGCATCCGGCAAGCGAACCAGCAATCTTCTCACTCGTCCTGAGACGAAATATCTCCTGTCAATCCAATGTCAATCGAATCAACAACGTCGCTATCGTCAGACTTCTCATCTTCATCCGAATCAGCCACTGCTGATTCAGCCTCACGTTCGAGCCGTTCCTGCTCAAGCTCTTTGAGAATCCGGTCCGCCTCTTCAGCCCCGGAAGACACTGCATCCTCCAGCACAAACTTCAGGACAGGAGTGTATCGCGTCTCGATTCGGTCAGCGACTTTTGACTGAATGAAACCTCGCGATGCGTTTAGCCCATGAAGACATAAAGCCCGCTCTTTTTCAGTTCCCAGTACAGAGACATACACTTTTGCCGTCCGGACATCTCCGGCAACCTCAACCCGCAAGACCGTCACGTTCTTAATTCGCGGGTCACGCAGATGAAACAGGATCGCTGTCGAAACAACTTCGCGAACGGCCTGTGAAAGTCGAGCTACTCGACGTGATACCATGTAAGCAGCCTGTTAATACCAAAAAGCCGTTGAGCTTCGTTCGCAAGCAGATTGATTCGACCGACCAGAACTGCAGATTCTGTGTAACTACGGACCAAAAACTTAATTCCTATTCGAGCGTTCGCTTCACGGTGTCGATCCGGTAAGCCTCAAG
The DNA here is from genome assembly GCA_937904325.1 of uncultured Planctomyces sp. Classification (GTDB taxonomy): domain Bacteria; phylum Planctomycetota; class Planctomycetia; order Planctomycetales; family Planctomycetaceae; genus JABMPE01. Next base: position 19,151 of record CALGTK010000259.1, on the reverse strand, counting down.
CAGATCACCTTCTTTGATGTCGTTGAACCCGTCCAACCGGATACCGCACTCCATCCCCTCGCGAACTTCCTTCACATCGTCTTTAACACGCTTCAGCGATGCAATCGGATAGTCGTTCAGGATCGTCTGGTCACGAATCACATGCACTCGGTTCGATCGATCGATCTTACCGTTCAACACTCGACAACCGGCAATTGTGCCGAATTTGCTGACACTGAACGTTTGCAGAACAAGAGCTCGTCCGGTTGGTACCTGAACCTTTTCAGGCAGCAACAGCCCTTCCAGAGTCCGCTTAATCTGATCAATAACTTCGTAGATGATCTCGTAGCGGCGAATCTCGACGCCTTCGCGTTCCGCAAGCTGACGCGCTCGATCTTCGGCAATCACGTGGAACGCAATCACAATCGCATCTGAAGCACTCGCTAGATAAACATCGCTCTCGTTCACGCCACCAACGGCTTCGTGCAGAATCTTAACTCGGACTTCGGGGTGCTCGAATTTCTCGATCTCGCTATGCAGAGCTTCGATAGAACCTTGCGTGTCCCCTTTCAGGATCACATTCAGATCCTGAACTTCACCCTCACGAGCTGCGTCAAGAACATCATCAAGCGTTCTAGGTCTATTCTTTGTGGCGAGCATCGACTCACGACCAACTTGACGATTCTCTTCCGCAACGGACCGAGCACGATCACTACTGTCAAGCACAAAGAAGCGATCTCCAGCACCCGGTACCAGATCAAGACCAGTTAGCTTCACTGGAGTCGACGGGCCGACTTCGTCGACCATCTCTCCACGGTCGTTGTAAAGAGCACGGACTTTGCCGAAGGCTTCCCCACAAACAATGTCATCACCGACCCGCAGCGTTCCACGCTCAACGATGAGCCACGCAATCGGCCCCACACCTTCGTCCCGGAAAGCTTCAAGGCAAACTCCAACACTATTGCAGCCCGGGTCAGCTTTCAGCTCGCCGATTTCTGCCGTCAGCAGAATCGTTTCGAGCAAGTCGTCCAATCCCTTGCCAGACATAGCCGATGTTCGAACAACTTCGATGTCACCACCCCACTCCTGCGGCTGCACACCGTTAGTGGAGAGGTCCGTTAGCACTTTCTGTTCATTGATATCCGGCAGGTCGCATTTATTCATGGCAACAATGACGGGAACACCCGAAGCTTTTGCATGGCTGATGCACTCAACCGTTTGAGGCATCACGCTGTCGTTGGCAGCAACTACCAGAACAACGATGTCCGTCACGTTAGCTCCGCGAGCACGCATTTCACCAAAAGCAGCATGGCCTGGCGTATCAACAAAGGTCACTTTCTTACCTTCGTGATTGACCTGGTAGGCTCGAATGTGCTGGGTGATTCCACCAGCTTCTCCGGCAGCGACATCCGTCGCGCGAATTTTGTCCAGCAGAGACGTCTTACCGTGGTCAACGTGTCCGAGAATTGTCACCACCGGCGGACGGTCAACCAGCGACTCTTCAGATGCAGCGGCATCGTAAATCTCGTCGAGGTACTCAGCACTCGTCTGACCACGTTTAACTTCGAGCTCAACTCCAAGTTCAGCAGCGACTTCCCAGGCAGTCTCTTCATCCAACCCTTGATTGATCGTAAGCATCTGACCGCGTTTAAAGAGAGCACCAAGGATCGATTTCGCCGGCCGCCCGATCGCTTCGGAAAGACTTCGAACAGTAATCGGCTCTTCCAGAGTTGCAGACGTCTTCAGTTCTGCCAGATTTGGACCACCGCGACGTTTGCGAGGCTTTCTTGCCCTGCGCACTTCACGATCGTCGTCCATCCGAGGCCGGTGCCGCCCCTGCCGGCGGCCTCGTCGCGACGCATCGAGTGTTCCAACCTTTGCCTTGTCACCACTAGCTTCATCAGTGAATTCGACGTTCTTTCTTCCGCGACCGCCACCGCCACCGCGTGATGTCTTCGACTCTGAAGCTTCCTTCACACGCTGCCCAAGCGGTGCCACCTCGCCAGGAGTCAATCGAATTTCGGGCTTCTGAGCCTTTGGCTCATTCGCTGCCTTCCTGGGCTCTTTGACAGTAAAGGCGGGGAGCGGCGCAAGCCCTGGCAAAGACGGACGAGAACGGTCTTTCTCTTTTTCCTTCTCACTCTCCTGGGCAGCCACCAGATCAGAATGTGTCGGTGTACCACGAGGCCGCATTTCACGAACCCCAGACCGCCCGCCACCGTGTTGCGGAACATAATCTTCGCGTTTCACCAAAGCATCACCATCGCTCTTCGATGGCTCAGCCGCGGGCTCAGCCGCGGGCTCAGCCGCGGAGCTATCTGCATCTACCGGGGCAACATCCTCTGTTGCTTCCGTATCCTCTGTTGTTTCCGTAGCGACTTCGCCAACAACCGGCGTTTCGGCATCATTCTGAACGGGTGTCGCGACGTCATCTGGCGTTACCTCGACTTCCTCAGACGCGGCAGGTTCAGCTGTCTCTTCCGTCTCGACAGCCCCTTCGGTGCGATCTCGTGGGACCATCGTGCGGATATCCCGCATGCGGCTCCCGATTTTCCGAGCCACATCCGCGCGTGACGGAAGTTCTGCGACTTCTCCAGTACTCTCGCCCTCTTTGCCACTGGCACCTTCCATGTGCCGCATGACGAGTTCTTTTTCTTCCGGGGAAATCGACGCCAGCGCCGACCCCTTAACCGTCAGACCTGCGGCACGACAGTGCTCAATAAGCACCTTGCTGTCCATGCCCAGTTCTTTGGCGAGCGAGAAAATTCGAATTTTCGTGACCGTATCTGCCATAATCCCCAATCACTTTGTGCGCTATCCGGAGTTCGAGCACACCCTGGCTGTTCAACTTCTTTGCATCACGACTCCGATTCAGCGGGAGCTGACTCAGCAAGCTCTTCGCCGGAGGCCTCTGCAGTGTCATCCGTATCCGCTGCTTCACCCTCTCCTGACTTTTCCAACGCTACCGGCTCATCCAACGCTACCGGCTCATCCAACGCTACCGGCTCTTCACCGGCAGGGGTTCCCTTAACTTCGGCATTATCTGCTGAAGCAGCCTCGTCACCGACTTCAGCAGCCACAGCATCTGCGTCCGCTGTGGCATCCGCTTCGGGCGGAGTATCTTCCGCCGTTTCTGTAGCCTCTTCAACTGGTTGAGGCGGAGCTGCGGCAGCCGCAGCCTGTTGTTCGCGTTCGATCGCTCGCAACTTCGCATCCTCTGACTTCCGTTTCTCTTCTTCTTTTTCTGCTTTTTCCGCTTCTACGTCTGCGTAATCGACAACTGCATCACATTGTTCGGTCGTCAATCCTCCGAGCTCGGCCAGTTCATCCGGTTCGATGACCGAAAGGTCGTAGAAGCTGAAGAAGCCCTGCGAAACCAGATTCTCAGCAAGCTCAGCTTCCACTCCTGGAACTTGTGAAAACGCCATCACTGACTTTTCAAGCTGTTCGTCCAGCTCGTTCTGAGTCATCACCTCAATGTCCCAGCCGACCAGTTTTGAAGCTAGACGAACGTTCTGTCCGCGTTTGCCAATTGCCAGAGACAACTGGTCATCGCGAACGAGGACAATCACTCGACCGAGCATGGGGCAAAGAATGACATCCTCGACCTCTGCCGGCTGCATTGAGTTCGGTACAAGAACCTGCAGCGAATCGTTCCACCGAACGATGTCAACTCGTTCGCCAGCCAGTTCATCGACAATTGTGCGGATTCGAGCACCGCGAACACCAACACAGGCACCAACCGGGTCGATCTTGTTGTCGATACATGAAACAGCAACTTTTGATCGGTACCCGGCTTCGCGAGCTAACGACCGAACTTCGATAATCCGTTCCGAAACTTCCGGAATTTCTGACTCGAACAACCGCAGAACAAGCTCCGGGTGCTTTCGAGACAAGATCACTTTGACGCGACTGCCGGCTTTCCGAACTTCAAGGACGATCGCACGAACTCGTTCGTTCGTGCGATAACTTTCGCCTGGAATCTGTTCGCTTCGAGGAAGCACGGCTTCAACTTTACCAATACTGACAATTGCTGCTCCGCCTTCGAAACGTACAATCGTCCCGCCAACCAACTCGCCCTTTTGTTCCTCGAATTCGTCAAAAACAGAATCCCGCTCTGCTTCGCGAATCTTCTGAATCATCACCTGCTTCGCAGTTTGAGCTGAAACTCGACCGAGAATGTCGCCCAATTCGTCAGGATCAAGGTCCTGGCCATTACACTTGATGGTCGGCTCACCGTGTTCGCGATCAACGGACACTTCGAGCTCGAAGTCTTCGCCAAAATGCTTACGGGCGGCAGAGAGGATCGCCGATTCGATCCCGTCGAAGACAATCTCCTTGTCGATGTTTTTATCGCGGTGCAACGCGTCAACGACTCTGAGAACTTCGTTACCGTTCATTTCCGTCCTTTCGAAACGATGTCCGACCGCCGAACTATCAATCCTGGCGAACTTCGCCAGTTTTGAACTCCAAAAATGACCGCTCTTGAACTTTCATCCATCCAACAAAAAAAGTGGGACAAGTCCCACTTTGCGCGCCAGCACCCAATGTGATTGGTACCGGCCGACGACGAACTTAATCATCGCCAATTCAACCCTGAAAATAAGGGGTGACCTTTGCCGTCAATCGCTCACATGGAAGCTACCTTTCAAGGAGTTGGGCAAGAAGAACCTACCAAACCCAATGAAAATGCGATCTGCCGTGACATTCGATCAAAAGCCACAACATGGCATCGCGTGAACGTAAAACAACTGCCCGGGAGACCAGCAACACGCTGAAATCCCAACTCTGACGCCCAGTGACACATAAATTAGTTTCCGGGATCTTCCACGTCAAGGACCCCGAAGCGTCGGAAACTGTAACCTCATAACATTTTTCGACGACTGACGGGCATCACAGGGACACCTGATTGGTTCTCGGAATTATCGATCGCCGCCCGTCACCCAATGCGACCAGAATTGCCAATCCAGGCAGTTCCGACAGCTAACGCAGCTCATATTGAGCAATTCATTTCCGTGGTGGCTCCGGACGCGTGCCGTACACGTTCATTCTTTGCCGATACAAACCACCAAAACCGGTGATATAAAGCGACCGGGAATCCGAATCTCCAAACGAGCAGTTAATTGGCCGAGTTGGACAGGCAATTTTCGCCAGCAATTTCCCGGACGGACTCCAAGTCCAGATATCCGTTGCCCCGGCGCAGTAAACATTCCCGGCCCGATCAACTGTCATTCCATCTGCTCCTAAAGCCTCTCCGTCATCCATCACAGCAAACTCTCGCCCCTTTATCGCCGTGCCGTCCGCTTGAATCTCGTACGCCTGAATTTTCTTTGGCCGATACTCCGCGACATACAAAGTCGCCCCATCTGGCGACATCGTGATACCGTTGGGAGTCTGAACATTCGACACAGCAACAACCAACTCGCCATTCGGTAGTCGATACATCACTCGCCCTTGTTTTGTCAGCGTGAAATAAATCCCGCCAGAACTATCCACTACCAGATCATTCGGCCGCGCAAGATCTTTGCCGCTGCCTTCCGCCGCGGTCAGATATTCCTTCTTGCCCTTTGAAAACCGAGCAATTCGCCCTTCCGCATTGTCAGACAGGTACAAGGCCCCGTGACTGAAGTACGAAGCACTGATCCGACCGGCATTTTCCAGTACCACCTCGACCAGCTTTTCCTTCGGCAAATACCGAAAGAGCTTTTGTCCCTTAACGTCCGGGAAATACAAAGCTGAGGAGCCATCCCACGCCGGTCCGTCGGCGAGGCCAAATCCGGTCGCTATCACCTCCAGCGGGCTACCTTCATCGACAATCGACTCGGCCAACGAAACCCGAGTAACTCCAAACAGAAGTCCCAGGCAAAAGCCAGACAACAGAAACCGGCAAAGACTTTTCACTGAACGTCCCTTGTTCCGAGCAGGAATGAAGCAGCCCAAATCCGCGAATCGCAAGAAAACTGCCTGCTTGATAGCTGGACCAAAGGTAATTCGTCCACCAAGGACGAAAAGCATCTGAATGAATTCAGCACAAAAACAGAGCGTCAACCCGGCCGGCAATCCTCAAATCAGATCAAGCTTGCGGTTTCGGCGTTTCTGAGGTCGGCGACAGGGATCACAGGTGCCGTAGACTTCCAACCGGTGGCTTGTCTTCAGAAAACCCTGCGCACTGGCGATCTTTTCAATCAGACTGGAAATCTCTTCGTTGTGAAATTCGAAAAGTTCGCCGCACTTGCCACAGACCATGTGGTCATGCTGAGGGTAGCCGTAGTCATGCTCCCAGACTTCGCGACCGTTCGGACGAGCGACTTTTCGCAACAGGCCGGCTTCTTCCATTGCACTAAGAGTGCGATACACGGTCGCCCGACTGACTTGTTTGCCGTCATTACGTCCTGAAAGCCGCAGCACCAACTGATCCGTATCGAAGTGCTCATGGTCGGAGAAAACTTCTTCGAGGATGATCTCTCGCTCGCGCGTAAACTTCCTCCGCTTCGTTGACAGATACTCGCGAAACTTCCCCGAAGGTGAAACCGTCTTATCCAGTGCTGCAATATCGCTCAAAACATCCTCCGGGACTCACTCAGACTGGTGCCAGAAACGCGTTCCCATAAATCATAACTGCGCGCAGAAAAACCGACTGACCGCCGAGACAGATTCTCAACCGTTCAATCAGCAACCAATCTCAATCAATCGGCCACAGTCAGTGCTTATTCAGCTAAAAGACTTTCCAGCATTCGATCGACGGCGATGTCCAGCTTTTCTGGAGACTCGTAAGTCCCGTCGGCAATCTGCTGCTGAATCTGGACGATCCTTTGCGACTGAAACTCAGCCTTGAGATCCACCTGACTCGGGGCGGCAGAGTTAACCGAAGTCAGCTCCAGCTCGTCCGTCGGTGACGTTGGTCGCGCTTCAGGCGCGGGTGGCGGAGTCGCTGGCTGAGCCGCTTTCCGGACGGGCTGACTGCCACTGACGGGGCCGATTCCGTTGACATCCATGTAGGCTCTCCCTTGGTAGGTTAAGAAATGAATCGCAGCCGAAGACGCTCTGTAGAACCTCGACGGCTGGCGGCATCTTATGCCAGAATCCAGAATCACTCAACTTCTGTATTTAACTATCTGAACCATCGAGCAGCAGCCCCAGATACGACTTACGCTCGATCAACGAATCGTCAAGACCAATCTCAGCACAGAGGCTGCTCAGGGCATCCTGAGCGGCTTGCAGATCAGCCTTTTCTGCCAGAAATTCGACTTCCAGAAACTCTCCCACTCGATCAACTGAGTCCAAAGCGAACTCAAACCGTCGGCCGTTTCTTTCGACTTCGAACTTTTTTCTCACTTTTCTAACAACGGCGACCGCGTGAAACCCCAGAATCGTCAATATCTCGCCGATCTCTTCCGCAGTTTTCGAGCCATCGCCAAGCAACGATTCAATCTCCCGACGAGTCTTCGTTTTCTGATCAATCTTCGGCCCCTTCCATGTCAGCCAGTTCTGCTCTCCAACCGACCGAATCCGCAGAGCCTCATCCGTTGTCGCAAAATCCCGGACCGGGTGATTGAAGTAGTGGTCGGCCTGCCGAACTTCGCCAATCGCCGTGGCTCCAAATTCCAGCAACCTGGCGACGATCGACTCCGCCGGTTCGCCGAGTCGAAATTTCTGCTCCACTTCGTACTGCATTTGTCGTAAATCCCCTGTCGAACACGCTTAAATCAACGTTCAATTTCGGATGACTGCGAGTTCGACGCTGGTAACTCCCCTGCAGCGCCAGATGCTCTCGGTAAGGACTCGGTTCGTCGGTATTGCTCACTGACGAAGTACGCAAGCGCTGCCAGAAAAATATTAATCCCACCTAACGCGAGATAGACCGACGGTGTCGCCGAAACGCACGCAGTCACGCAGTTGAACGCTGCATTCAACAACCAGAACGTTGTCGAAATTCCCCACAGAGTTGAGTTTCTGGGAGGCCACCCTCGCAACTGGATCATCGCAAAACTCCCGTTCGTCGTTCCGAAAAGCCCAGACAACCTTCGCTAACGCAAGCACAATCTCCGAAGCGACGCACCGAAGCAACGCCATTCCCAGAACGAGCCACCGCCCCGACCACCAGCGTCACGACCGACTAATGGCAATACACTGTTGGCGAAAAGGCCAGCATGTCGCAATAATATTTACTGATACGTCTTGCGTGTCGCCCCCCCCATCCGTCCTCGCACGGCCCACCAGAACGTCAGGAGTTTCCCGTGAAACCCTCATTCCGCAACCTGATGTGTATCCTCGCCGTCGCTTATCCGCCAGCGCATGCAGCCGCAAGCGGCGGAGAGCCATTCGTTGTCTCTCCAGCGAAGATCGAACTCGGCGGAAACTTCGAACGACTGCAGCTCGTGGTCACACAACTGGATGCTGCCGGCGAGACAACCGACACGTCCGTCGACCACACGTCCGATGCCACTTTCAGCGTAGCCGATCCGTCAATTGCTTCGGTAAACAAGGCTGGCCGACTGCTCGCGCTCGCCAACGGCGAGACAAGTATCACGGTCAAGGTCAGCGACGAGACGATCAAGAAAAGCATCACGATATCGGGCATCGAAGCACAGCCGGCCACGGAATTCGTGCGTGACATTGCGCCGATCCTCAGCAAGACCGGCTGCAATATGGGAGCGTGCCACGCAACTCAGCATGGACAGGGTGGCTTCAAGCTGTCGGTATTCGGTTTCGAACCAGGTGCCGACCGAGAAGCCATCGTCCGAGACCGGCACCAGCGCCGCACCAACATGGTCGCTCCCGAACAAAGCCTCTTCCTGCTGAAACCGACGATGACTGTCCCCCATGGCGGCGGCAAGCGACTGGCTCCGAATTCGGTCGAACATCAAACGCTCGTCGCCTGGTTAAAGAACGGTGCTCCAGTTCCGAAGAAAGAACCCGCGACGGTTACCGGACTTTCCGTCTTCCCGAAACAACGAGTCGGCAAACAGGGGCTGTCACAACAGCTTCGCGTCGAAGCGACTTACGCCGATGGCTCAGTCCGCGATGTCACAGCTCTCGCACTATTTGATTCGATGGACGAATCCATGCTCGACGTTTCCGACACAGGCTTTGTCAGAACACACGGTAAAGGGCAAGCCCCAATCATGGTCCGATTTGAGGGGCAGGCCGGCATCGCCATGTTCGTTGTGCCGTATGACGACGTTGCCAAACTAGCAGGCTGGAAAAATAACAACTTTGTCGACGAACTGGCTGCAACGAAATTCCGTGAACTCGGCATCGAACCGTCACCGCTGTGCGATGACGCAACTTTTGTCCGCCGAGCATTCCTCGACGCGACAGGCACTCTCCCCACGATCGAACAGACCACCGCGTTCCACGCCAACACGGCCACCAGCAAGCGGGAACAGTTGATCGACGAACTGCTCGGCCTGACTGGCGATCCGCTCCGCGACGTCCACAACGACAACTACGCTGCATGGTGGACGCTCAAATGGTCCGACCTGATTCGCAACACCAGCAACGGCGGCGGGCAGGAACAGGCTATGTGGTCTATGCACAATTGGATGAAAGAAGCGTTCCGCACGAACCGAACCTTTGATAGCGTGGTACGGGAACTCGTCACTGCCAAAGGTTCGACCTACTCAAACGGCCCGGCCAACTATTTTCGCATCTTTCGCAACGCAACCGAACTCACCGAATCAACCGCTCAGCTTTTCCTGGGCGTTCGCCTGGAATGTGCAAAGTGTCACCACCACCCGTTCGAAAAATACGGGCAGGATGACTACTACGCCTTCTCCGCATTTTTCGCCCGAGTCGGCACAAAACGCAGCGAGGAATTCGGTCTGTTTGGCAACGAATCTGTCGTCATCGTCAAAACATCCGGCGAAGCATCCAACCCGCGAACCCGCAAACGCCTGGAGCCAACTCCGCTCGAAGGTGAACCGACCGATCACCCACTCGACCGCCGCATCGCGCTGGCCGACTGGCTTACCGCCAAAGACAACGGCTACTTCGCGAAAAGCACCGTCAACCGCTACATGAGCTACCTGCTGGGACGCGGACTGGTCGAACCGGTGGACGACCTTCGCTCCACTAATCCGCCAACAAACCCTGACCTGCTGGACGCACTTGCAAAGCATTTCGCCGAGAACAAATTCGACCTGAAACAACTGATCAAAGTCATCATGACTTCGCGGCTGTACCAGCTCGATTCGCAACCGACCGAAAAGAACGTGCTCGATCGGCGATTCTACAGCCACTACCACGTCAAACGACTACCGGCTGAACCGTTGCTCGACGCGATCGATCAGGTGACCGGCTCACGCACCAAATTCAAAAACCTTCCGCAGGGCACGCGTGCAACCGAACTCCCGGACGCCGAATATCCCAACTATTTCCTGAACACGTTCGCCAAGCCGCGCCGCGCCAGCGTCTGCGAGTGTGAACGTTCTCCTGACGAGAACCTCGTCCAGGCTCTACACACGCTCAATGGCGACACGCTCACGTCCAAACTCGCCGACAAGAACGGTCGTATCGCGAATCTCATCAAAGAAAAGAACTCGCCTGAGGACATCACGAAGGAACTCTACCAGGCGGCCCTCTGCCGACCGCCCAGCGACGCCGAACTGCAAACCAGTATCGAATACGTAAAGGAATCCAAAACTCCGCAGGAAGGATTTGAAGACTTGCTGTGGGGACTGATGAATTCCAAGTATTTCCTGTTTGTGCATTAACTTTTTTCGGACATAAATACGCACCTTTCTCGCATTCTAATCTCACACAAAGTCGCAGAGACGCAAAGAAACAATGCTTGAAAGCTTTGCGTCTTCGGAACTTTTCGTGAGTCTTTTCACTTTGGTCGCGGCGATGCCGCTTCAGGCCTGAGACCACTATGAAATCACTTCAGCTCACAGCCGCTATTTCCCTGACACTGTTGCCACACCTCGTCGAGGCACAGACCGGCTACCCGATGGTCATGAGCCTCAAGCCGACGTCTTTGCAGATTGACACGTCGTCCGAAATCGAATTCCACACTCGCTACAGCATGTTCGGCGCTTATCAGGTTCTGATCAGCGGAGAAGGCATCTCCGGAGAAATTCTGCATCCGGAAAAGAAAGACGGCGAGACTCCCAGTCTGACTGCGATGAAAGTTCGATTCACCGCCAGCGCCACGGCGTTCCCGGGTGTCCGAGACGTAAAGATCGCCACTCCGCAAGGAATCAGCACGGTCGGGCAACTGGTCATCGTGCAGGATCCAGTCGTGTACGAATCCGACAAAAATAACACCCGCGATGCAGCAACCGAACTTCCCATTCCCGCGACAGCGTGCGGCGTTATCGAGGCCAACGAAGATGTTGACTATTTCAGGTTCAAAGTTGAAGCCGATTCCGAACTGAACTTTCACGTGCGTTGCTCGAGGCTTCAGGATCGTGTCCACGACATGCAGCGACACGCCGACCCCATGATCACCATCCGCAACGCAACAGGTGGCACAGTCGCCGCCAGCGACAACCACTTCTTCGGCGATCCGTTTCTGAATGTGAAGTTTGACCGCGCCGGCGATTACTTCCTCGAAATCCGCGACGTCCGATACCACGGAAACAAGTACTGGGAATATTCCGTTGAAGTCACCAACCAACCGTTTGTTTCAAACAGCTACCCGCTGGGGATTCAAATCGGCCAGAAAACAAACGTCGATCTTGTCGGCGCTTCGCTAGCCAGAGATGCACGAAGCGAAATCACTCTTCCAGCAGACTGCCCACTCGGGCCAGTCTGGAAACAGCTCACGCAAAACGAGTCCGTGACTAATCCCACCGTCATCTACGCAACGACTCTTCCCGTAACATTGGAGTCAGCTGCAGACAACACGACGCCTGAGGGATCGCAGCAGTTCACAATGCCGGCCGGCATCAACGGTCGCATCTCAGCAGACAGCGACGTCGACTGCTTCCGCTTTACAGCGAAGAAAGACGAGAAGTACACCTTCGAAGTCCGAGCCAGACGCTATCAGTCATCACTCGACCCTTACCTGAGGATCATCAATCTCGACGGAAAGCTCATCGCAGAAAATGACGACCTGCGAGACTTCAAACGCTCTTTTGCCGACTCACGCATCGAGAACTGGACGGTACCAGCCGACGGTGAGTACGCGATCGAAATCCGCGACATGCACCTTCGCGGCGGCGACAGTTACGTTTACTTCATAGAAGCAACCAAAGCCGAACCTCATTTCCGACTCTACGCCGACACCGACAAAACACTCCTCGCTCCCGGCTCCAACGCCGTCGTCTATGTCCAGCTCGAACGTAAAAATGGCTTCACTGGAGACGTACAGCTTCACATCGAAGGCCTGCCTGAAGGTGTCGAAGCAGTCTGTGGCAGAATCCTGCCCGACAAAGGCCGCGATGGTTGCATCATCCTGCGAGCTACCCCGGGCGCAAAACAGTCGATAGCAAACGTTCGCATCTTCGGCACGTCTACCTGGAAACCAACCGACGATGCCGAGCCACTGAAACTTGAAGCCGTCGCGTCGGTCTATCAGGAAATGTACCAACCGGGCGGCGGCCGAGGACACTGGCCCGTTGAAGCTCACACAGTTTCCATTGGCGCTCCGCAGGATGTCCGAGCAGTAAAGCTCAGCGACCACGACGTTGTCCTGAAACCGGGTGAATCGAAAAAGATCGAAGTCACGATCGAGAGAGCCGAAGGCTTCGACAAGAACGTTTCACTCGACATGCGATTCTTCCACCTGTCCGAATTCTGCAACACGTTTCCGCCCGGAGTGAAGTTTGACGAAAGCCAGAGTTCAAAACTGATCACCGGAAAGAACTCGACCGGGCACGTTGTGATTACTGCCGCAGCCGACGCAGCTCCTGTCGATCGGCAGCTGATCCCGGTAACAGCGAACGTTTCGTTGAATTTCGTCATGAAAACTTCGTTCGCCGCCGACCCGCTGTGGGTCAGCGTCGCACCGGCCGCCGCCCCTTGACTAGCCAGTAGCCCATTTCGGCAGCGGAGCTTCAAATGTCACGGGCTCTTGCGATTCCGGATGCACAAACCGAATCGACCTTGAGTGAAGACGCAATGGTGGATCAGCAACGTCGGAAGTCTGTGTCGTGCCGGTTGCTCCGTTCTGTAGATAGTACGGGTCGCCACAGACTGGCAATCCAAGATGCCAGAGATGTGCACGGATCTGATTCGTCCTTCCAGTCACCGGCCGAGCCTCGATCAGTGACGTGCCGTCGTCGAATCGCTCGATCGTCGTGAAGTGCGTTTCGGCAGACTGGCCATCGACGCAAATGACTCGAAGACCGTTTTCAGCAGGCTCTGCACTAATTTTCGCCAAGCAGCAGAACTCGTCGTCAGTCGACTGTCCAATTACTTGGGCAACGTACACTTTCTCAACCTGACGATCCACAAATTGCGGATGCATAAATCTGGCGACGTCGCGAGTCTGGCAAAATACAGTCACACCAGACGTGCTCGCGTCCAGCCGGTGAGCCGGCCGCAGGTAATGGTCTCTATAAACCTCATTGAGAATGTATTGAAGCGAATTCCGGTTAAACCGACCGCAAGGGTGCATAGGCAGAGGAGCAGGCTTATTGACGATCACGATGAAGTCGTCTTCGTAGAGAACTTCGATGTCCGCATTGACCGACGGCTCGATCGTGGCCGGAATGAGGTGTTCGAACCGTTCGCCTTCCCGGACGATCAAGTCAGGCGTGGCATGTTCTTCGACTTTCTTTCGGACTCGCAGAAGATGCCCGTCACGAATCTTCTGGTGCCAGATTTCGCGATCAATCTGTGGATGCCACTCCGAAAGAAAATCGATCAGTGTCCGTCCGGCAAATCGTTCCGGCACATTGACGGGTCGACGATTATCGTACGGCACGCTTCCCGGCAAAGGGTTGGTCAGACGATGAATCGCCGCCTGGCGCAGCATCAACAATTCTCGCTGGTGCTCCTCGGGACCCTGAAAACAATAGCGGCACGAAACGCCTGGCTCGTAGGTCGGAAGCTGCTGATCCTTTACCGTCAACGGCATCTGACACGCAAAACATTGCTCGACCGCCGTCTCACGCAACTTCGGATCGACCGCAACCCGCTGATCGAAGACGAAGCAATCCCCGTCGTAGTGATCACCACCGCATGCTTCGAAGTACTTCAGGATGCCGCCATCAAGCTGAAATACGTTAGTAAAACCAAGTTTCCCCATAAACGGTCCGGCTTTTTCACATCGGATGCCGCCCGTGCAGAACATGACAATCGGCTCATCTTTCATGTCGCCCGGCAAAGATTCGATCGCTTTGGGAAACTCACGAAAGTGATCGATCCCCAGCACGTGAGCATTCCTGAACGTCCCAACTTCGACTTCGTAATCGTTTCGAGTATCCAGCAGATGAACAGGACGTCCTTCGTCGAGCCAGTGTTTCAGCTGCTCCGGCGCAAGCTTCGGAGACGTTCGCAGTTGAGGATCAATTCCGTCAACGCCGAATGAAATGATCTCATTCTTAATCTTAACCAGCATTCGAGTGAACGGTTGCCGTTCACTGAGACTTTCCTTGACAGCTAGATCACTCAATCGGAAATCCGACCGCAGCTCGTTCAAAAACTGATCAATCGCTTCCCGATTCCCGGCAATAAAAAGATTGATCCCTTCGGAACTCAGCAGCACAGTCCCTTTGAGCTCCAGCGACCGAGCCAGTTCACGAACCTGCTCACGCCGCTCAGGAAGTCGATCCAGCTCAACAAACTTGTAGGCAGCAATATTAACAACAGTCAGGTCAGCAACACTCACTTGATCGCTCCGCACTTTTAATTTGTAACGCAGGGTGCGTCTTGACACACCGTTGTTGTATCTGCCTTCGGAGTTATGCGTTGAGACACAACCTGTCCCTGTTCAAAACAGCTCGAAACGGCTTAGTGATTGAACAGAAATTCGCGAGTGCTCAACAAACTCCAGAAGACGTCTTCAACGACCAGCCGTTTCTCTTCGGCGTCTCCCTCGTCAATCTGGCCGAGCAGCTCGACGACTCGCGTTTTCTCCTCCTCGGTTGGGAATCGCGACAGGCAATGCAGAAAAATTTCTTCCGAGAGTTCGACATCCGAATGCCCGGCCGCCAGTAACCTGCTGACTCGGTTTTCTTTGGTCTTCAGCTTACCGTTAATGGTGTCGCCGTTTGCAACGTGCAGAACCTGCACCATGCTCGGTTCATCAGAACGTTCGCATTCGCAGGTGATCGCTCGCGAATTTCGTCCGAAGGTCTTCAGGAAGTACGACTCAATCGCGGAATCGTGAAGCTGAATCGCCCGCGTACCCAGGGGATACTCTTTCGTTTCCTGCCGATCGCCACCGGGAAACCCGATATGCGTGAACGGTGTCGGAACTTCGGTTACCTGAGAAATCGCATCCAGCAGCACTTCGGCCATCAGCCGCTTCGGATAGTAGCGAGAGTAGAAACGGTGCTCGTCACGATTTCCGTCCAGCGGAATACTGCTTCGTTGATATGTATGCGATTGCAGAATCGTCCGCATCAGCGACTTAAGGTCGAAAGAGTGCTCAACCAAATGCTGCGATGCGGCGACCAGAAGCTGTTCATTACTCGCGGGATTTGATAATCGTAAATCGTCAACTTCTTCGACAAGTCCAGGACCGAAGAAACTAGCCCAGACTCGGTTGGTGATAGCTCTTGCAAAGTACGGATTACCTGGTGAGGTCAGCCAGTTTGCCAGGTGAATGCGACGGTCGTCGGTCGTCTCAAACGCCAGCGGCTCACCATCAAGAGGCGTGGGTAGTTGCGGCTTACCAGTCAGTGGTTGAATCAACTCGCCTGTCGGAACGACATACAGAGTTCGGACACCGTCTCCGTTACGGAAATCGCCGCCCCAACCCTTCGCTCGAACTCTCGAGAACAGATTTGCGAACGAGTAGTACTGCGAGTTCGTCCATTTCTCCAGCGGATGGTTGTGACACCTGGCACAGGCAATCGACAAACCGAGAAACGCCTGGCTGACATTTTCAGCCATGTTTTCCGGATCCTGATGCACAGCAAAAAAGTTTGTCGCTCCATTCTCAATTGAGCCACCTGTTGCTGTCACAATCTTACGAGCAAACTCGTCCCACGAAGTATTCTCGGCGATCTCATTCCGAATCCACTGGTAATAAGCTTTCACACCTTTTGGCCGCAGCTTGTTTCCATTAACCAGCAGAACGTCGCTCCACTTATAGGCCCAGTAATCGACGAATTCCGGTCGCGCGAGCAGCGATTCAATCAGTCGGTCTCGCTTGCCTTCCATTTCATCGGCAAGAAAATCGCGGACTTCCGCCGGAGTCGGCAAAGTCCCAATGACATCAAGAAACGCTCGTCGAATGAACTCAACATCGGAGCATTCAGACCCAGGCTCAATCCGTAATTCGCGCAACTTCCCGACAGCGTGCTCGTCAATAAAATTGCGTCGCGGCTGACTCGCGTAAACTTCCGCTGGAATGTCATTCGGAAATGCGCAGGTGATTCCTGAAATGACCGTCTGGCTCGCAAACCAACCGGTGACCGCTCCGGCACCGGGACCGACGACTGAAACGCGTCCGTTCTGGTCAACGCTCGCCACTGACTCGTTCGACGACGAAAACTTCACCCAGCGAGTGACGTCTTCAATTCGTCCGTTTGAATAATGAGCCCGAACGATAAAGTTTTGCTTATCACCTTCGGAAAGCTGGACGACCTCAGGTAGAATTTCAACACGCTCAACATTGGCGTCGTCCTGCGAGGGAGGCTCTGCACCGGCAGCAATCCAGTCAGCAATCACTTTGTACTCGAGTGAATCCGTCGCGAAACGTAGCCCGCCTTTATGCGGCAACGCTCCGGTCGGTTTGGCAAGAATCAGACTTCGTCCCGGGTCCGCCAGCTCAATCCGCCGGCCCCGGGCCTGCGTTACGATCGTCTGGTAATCCGTCGCCGGGTCGTACCCTCGCAGGGAAAGTCGAAACCCGCCCTTCCCCGCCAACGCCCCATGACAAGCTCCCGAGTTGCACCCCGTCTTCGCAAAAATCGCGAGCACGTGATTCCGAAAACCGGGAGCCTCAGGACTCTCAAAACCGGTCACTCGGACTTCGATCTCCGACGATCTCCCACGAGATGTCGCCGTCAATACTGTCACGCCATTTGCCAGAGGCATAATTGCATCATCAACAATTCTGATGATGCCTTGCCTGGAAACTGACCAGGCGATATCTCTGGAAAGCTGCTTAACAGCACGTCCGTTGACAAATTCTTCGACAAGAATTCCGGGGCGAGCATTCGAACCATGAATGACAACTGAAGCCGGGAGAATCCTCAACTCCGCCTCAACGGCCTCGGCTGGCACGACATATGCCAGGCCTGCAATAAGAAGCATCAGGCTCTTCATAACGGCAATCCTTTTGAAATATCAACACCCACCTGAAACACTCCAACCGGCGAATGATACGAAGTCGCACCGGCCTTCGTGAACCGACCTTGCAGAACATAACAGTCCTTCATTCGAGCTATGCTTCCTGACGACAGAGTCCTTCAGAAAGTATCGCGAGAATTCTTCAGCTCCGCGGACTCATCTGTCACTTATTTCCGGACTCCCGGTACTCTCCAGCCGAAAGTCAAAGTTGTTTTTGCCATCAAGAATATCAACCACCAACTCGGTTTTCTCGTTGTATCGCGCGGGCACTTGCTGACTTTCCGTCGAGTCGCTTTCGGCCGTAGCGTGAATTCTGACAGCGTATTTTCCGATTGCAGATCCCCCTGCATCCCCAAGGTCCAGCGTAAACTTCCCAGCTGCATCCGTGGTAGCGACGAGGAAAGTATCCTGTGTCGTTTCAAACGAAACCGTCACAGCAGATAAGGGCGCCCCGTCCAACGTAACTGAACCTGTCACCTCAGGAAGTCCTCTCCATGCCGCATTGTCCACTGTCGAATCAGAACCACAACCTATTGATAAAACCACGAGCAAGACCAACCCGAAAGTCAGCATCATCGAAACGTGCTCATTGTTCGCCATTGTACATTGCTCCCTGCAATCCAACGCTTGTCACTCAAAATTTTGCTAACCGCGAAGTCAGCATAAACGACTAGCAGCATTTCTCGCGCCACCGACAATTCATCGCTCCATAAATATCAGTTACCAAGCTTAAGACAATCACAACCTCACCATACAAGCAGAATCGACAAGTTCGCTCTCGGCCCTGTCGAATTCAACGCAGGCCATGGCCGGGTCCAGTTTGCACGAGGTGGAGTCAGGAAAGTTGGCATGAGTACAAGCTGGCCACACGGCTGGCTGATAGGGATCAACAACTGCAGTCAAACATCGAACCAGCAGTACTTAAACCGGTTGACATTCCGTCACGGAATCAATGGGACTGACCTGGCCACCGCCCCGAACGTTTGGACAAAATCACTCGGCCTTCAAGAGAACAATAGGCACAACAAGCCCTTCTCTTCTCAGCATACTGGCGGCACACATGCGCTGTTGCTGGATGGCGGAACCAGGTTCATCGGTAAAAACGTCGATCGCGTCGTGATCAGTCGACTTTGCACTCGTGATGACGGCGGGGAACTCGGCGACTTCTAAACCACTGAGATGCCAACCGTTGTGCGTGCTTAAGCACGCACAACGGTAATGGCTTTATGTCCTGAACTCACTCATTGAACTTATATAATTGCGACTCAGCCCCCAACCACGAGGTGATCTCTGCTTCGAAAGACATCGAATTGAAAATGGCTATCGATCGATAGTTACAAATTTTCACGATGACTTGTCTTTGCAGTTTCTTCATCGGTTGCGGATCGAGTCAGCTAGTGCCTGACCCGGTAGAGGAAGCCTCGCTGCAGTCCGATTAATATGCAGGTAAAATGGAAGCTCCGGGCGAAGAGCCAACCGACGAGTAAGCTTCGAAGCGATCCGTAAAAAAACGGAAACTCAGCAGGGCACTATCAAACTTTGTGGTGGTGCCCTGTTCTGTTACGTCAGGCCCACATCCAGCCACACTCGTCATGGCTATTTGAACAACTCTTCAATTGGCTGTTTGCCGAAGTCGACGAGCGGAAACGGCCGGCCGGCTGGACCGGGCAGATGAGCTTCCGTGTCGTAGCCAAGCGATCTGAAAATCGTGCCTACGATGTTTCCCGGATCGCACGGACGCTCGTCCGGGACTCCACCGA
>CALGTK010000258.1 GCA_937904325.1 uncultured Planctomyces sp. | reverse complement strand
CTCGTGCGCGAAATGACGTCCGCATTCGGTGACTCGGCCTCCAATTTGGAAGAGCCACTTGCAGTGCCGGGAGGCTTGCTGGATGAAGATTAAATATTTGCCGGAATTTGTGTTTGTGTTAATTGTGGTTTCTGTCGTTTTTATCGACGAGGTAGCTGGAACGGCCGCGCCGCCTGAGCCTGCCGGTCCCTCGACGGTGCCACCTGCCGACGCAACCGAGAACCTGAAGCCGGTCGACAAGAAGGCGAAGGTTGCAGACGAACGTAACAATCTGGATCGGCAGCTTCTTCGTGATCTTCTTCCAGACTTACCGCTTGATGTTGATCCGCCGGAGAAGAAGCCAGCCGGAAAGACCGCAACGCCTGTCAGATCGGAAAATCGATTACCTTTTGCAGATGAACTCGACGACGCTGTCACGACGATGCGAGAGGTCAGTCATCGCCTGGGGCAGCTAAACCTTTCGGACGATACAGAGGAGAAGCAGGCTGGGATTGTCACCAGCATTGATGCTTTGATTGAGAAACTGAAGAATCTTCCGCCTCCGTCATCGGCAAACTCGTCTGAAAATTCGGACCAGGATCAATCAGATTCGGATGCGACATCAAAAGGCCAGAAGAAGGGGCCGCAGAGCAACCCTCAACAAGTTCCACAGCAACAGGCTGGCGCGGACTCAACGACAGGCTCCTCGCCAAAACCACAGACGGGCAAAGCAGGCGATTCGACAGAGCAGAATTTGCGACAGGCACGCGAACGTGCTGCGGCGCTCGCCCGGCGCCGAGCTTTGATCGATGAAGTCTGGGGGCATCTACCACCGGCGATGCGGGAACGCCTGCTGAATGTTGGCAGCGATAAACTGCTGCCGAAGTACGAAGACCAGATCCGTCGTTACTACGAGGCTCTTGCAGAACCGGACAAGCCTGGTTTGCGCCGCTGATGAGGCTGCGCCAAGGGATCGGTCCACTCATTCGTTGGCAGATGGATCAGCAGAGTTGGATGCGAAGTTGATGCCCGGTATGAATCTGTCCTGATTCCATTGCTGGCCCGCGACTCGTATACTGCCTTCGCATTCCAGAATTTCCAGTTGGATTACGCGCCTGACTACTCTCACAGAAGCTTTGCAGACATGGCCACCGCTGGCAAAAATCAGAAGTCCGACAATGTTCGTTTGCAGGTTCTACTGGCTCGTTGTGGATTGGGCTCGCGGCGCGCGTGTGAAGACTTCATAACGACTGGCCGAGTGACAATCGACGGTGAGCCGGTTACGAAACTCGGTGCAAGGATCGATGCCGCAACACAGAAGGTCGAGGTTGATGGAGAATCAATTCGTCCCGACCGCCCTGTTTGCTACATGGTCAACAAGCCGAAAGGAATGCTGTGTACGAACAGCGATCCGTCCGGCCGGGTACGAGTGATCGATCTCTTTCCGACCAGCGCTGGTCGGCTGTTCCCAATCGGCCGACTCGACGAAAACTCCGTTGGGCTTCTGCTTGTCACGAACGACGGGGATCTCGGGCATCGTCTGGCTCATCCTCGATTCAAAGTTCCGAAGATTTACGAGGTTCAGGTCGCCGGTCGACCGACTCGTGAAATTATGCAGCAGCTCCGGCAGGGAATGTATTTCAGCGACGGGCGATTCAAGGTTGACAACGCAAAGATCACGGGAAGTCGTGGCAAGAGCACGATTCTCGAAGTAACTCTGAGTGAGGGACGTAATCGTGAAATCCGACGGCTGTTCTCACGTGTTGGCCACAAAGTGATGAAGCTGGAACGCGTGGCTTTCGGCCCTCTGCGACTGCGAGGCGTCGCGATTGGCAAGTTTCGTCAGCTTTCACGCGAAGAAATGAAGTTGCTGCACGAGTACATTGAAAACGGCGAGCGACCATCAAAGCCGACAGGTGAGTCGCCAAAGGCGGGCTCACGGGGACGTGCTGCGTCGTCGAGCAAAAACCGGAAGGGCCCGGAACGACGCGTCGTCGAGATCGGTCCCGTCAGTGTAACCGGTGGTCGTGACATGACGGGCCGCAAGAGGGCCGTTAAGCAGCCGTCAGGCAAGCAATTGGGGCGAAAGCTGATTGACGATGATGATTCAGTTGATGTTTCGAAGCATCCCGCGATTGTTTCGAAAAAAAAACCAAGTGACGGAGCATCAAAACAACCACGCAAACGCAAGTCTGCGGTTCGTCGGCCGGTAACGGTTGTCTTAGATGCGGGCACTGATACTGAACAACGTTCGTCGGTTTCGGGACGTTCGAAAACTTCCAGACGAGCAAAAGACGAGATTGCGGACGTGGGAAAAGTCTCGCGGAAGAGATCCACCAGCCGAAAGAAGCAAGCGAAGGCCAAAAACTCAAACAAGAGGCGGAAGCGACGCTGACCCGGCACGGTATGGATCGATTGGCTTGATGTCCGAATCAGTGGCGACAATACACGATTTCCGAAATTTAACATCGACACGGAACCGATTCGATAAGGTGAGATATGGATGCTGGCTGTTCACCCCACGATCTGGCAGGTTTTGTTCCGTCGGCAGTGGAGTGCCACGGTCAGGTTGTAGAGAACCGATGCGTTGCCAAAGACACTTGGATCATGCGTCTGTTCTGTCCGGAATTGGCTCGTGAGATCACTCCGGGGCAGTTCTTCATGGTCCGAGATCCTCGCGTGACTGATCCGATGCTTGGCCGCCCCTTTGCGTTACTGGATGTCTGGAAAGATGCCAATGGAAACGTGGCGGGAGTTGATTTCGGCTACGTTGTTGTCGGAAAAATGACCAGTCTGATGGCGACTTGGCCTGTGGGTGATGATTGCGTGCTCTGGGGACCGCTTGGGAACGGTTTTCCAGTTTCGGATGTTGACCGACTTTGTTTGGTTGCCGGCGGCATCGGAGTTACACCGTTTCTGGCGGTGACTAACGAAGTCCTGGGTGCTCAAAAGTATGGAAACTCGAACCGAATCGGTTCAAGTCGAGCTAAATCGGTGTCGTTGTGCTACGGTGCACGTTCTGAAGATTATCTGATGTGCGTCGATCGGTTTCGTGCGATTGGCGTCAAGATACATATTTCAACAGATGATGGTAGTTGTGGACAGAAGGGGTTCGTCACCGACACGCTTCGTGAGCTGATTTCCAGCGATGATTGTCCGCAATCCATCTATTGCTGTGGCCCCGAGCCGATGATGCAGGCTGTTAGCGAATTGGCTGCTGAGAGCCATATTCCGTGCTGGCTGTCACTGGAAACTCCGATGGCTTGCGGTTTCGGAATCTGTTTCAGTTGTGTGACTCGAGTTCGCATGGACGACGGCTCCACTGACTACCGAAGAACATGTGTAGAAGGCCCTGTGTTTCGAGCTGAAAAACTCTGCTTTTCTTAGCCTTTTCAGCAGAACATCCGGGCAACTTCGGCAGTTAGTAATGAGGGATCAGAGTTTTGGACTCTGAATGCGTGCTGTAGCTTAATTCGTTTGTTAGAATGGGTTTGACGTTTCGGCTGACCCGCAAGTTGCCTTATAACTTTAGAGTTGGACATGATCTCCGGATGAGATTCATCCATTCTTCTGGTAGCACCTGCCATCCTTTTCCGACGACAAAAAGGAGCCCGCTGTGAGTGATTTCACAAGCGATAGCTATCGCCACACGACTGACGATGCCGCTTCAGCGTCTGTTTCTGGTACACGCGAAATCCCAGCCTGGGCGGTCAGTCTGGCGGTTCATGTCGTCGTTCTGCTTGCGCTTCGCAGCATTATTTACGTGACTGCCGGGCCGGAAACCGACAACCTGATTACGAGCGTCGTCGACGAGTTTGACGAACGCGATTATAAGTTCGACGTTACGGTTCAGGATTTGGTTGGCAATGCGAGCGAAGCGAACACATTGACTTCTTCACAAGCCGCTGCTCAGGTTGTGAATCAAAACCAGCAGGATGAGATTAAGCGAGAGCTTGAAGAAGATCTGCTGGAGATTGAGGCTCCACCAATCAACGAGGTGATGCAGCCGCCGGCCGCTGACCTCACCAGCGTCGTTGAGACGACTGGCACGTCTGAGAAAACAGGTGGTGTCGAAGGGTCGATCGACAGGATGACCTATGAAGTCATCAACTCGTTGAAAGAACGTGAGACGCTGGTCGTCTGGCTTTTCGATGAATCAGGCTCTCTCGCTATTCGACGAAATGAAATTGCTGACCGCTTTGAGAATATTTATGGACAGCTCGACAGTTTGAAGGCCGAACGAAACTCGCCTTTGAAGACCGCTGTCGTCGGATTCGGCGAAGGAGTTCACTTCTACACTCCAGAACCAATCTCGGATATAGGCAAAGCAGTTAACCTTGTCCGAGGAATCAAGGACGACGATTCCGGAAAAGAAATGGCTTTCACTGCAGTTGGGCAGATCGTCAATAAGTGGAAAAGATTCCGCTCGTCTCGTGACAAGCACAACTGCATGATCGTGCTCGTCACTGATGAACGCGGCGACGACTACCAGCATCTGGAATCGGTCGCCGCGATGTGTTCGAAGACCGGTTTCCGCGTCTACTGCATCGGCAACTCATCACCGTTTGGTCGCGAAAAAGGTTATGTGCGGTACAAGTACTCCGATGGCTACGAAGTCGACGTCCCTGTTGATCAAGGGCCGGAGTCAGTACGGATGGAGGTTCTTGATCTCCCTTACTGGGGTGCTCGTGGCATAGATTCCGGGCGAATCTCGTCAGGGCTTGGGCCGTATGCTCTGACTCGACTGTGTGCTGAAACGGGCGGGCTCTACCTGATTGCTCAGGACTCGCGTGGCAAGCAGTTCGATGTTGCCTTGATGAAAGAATATTTGCCGGACTATCGCCCGATGCGATTCTACGAGCAGGATGTCACGAAGAACGCCGCGAAGATGGCACTGCTGCGAGCTGCAGAGGGAACTCGACTGACGCGGGTTTCAGCTCCAACAACTCGGTTTCGTGCTGATACCGACAATGCAATTCGCGTGGCAGCATCAGAAGCACAGGAACGGGTTGTTATACTTGGTCATCGAGTGACGGAGATTGTCGGACAACTTGAACCTGGGCAAAAGGACCGTGAGAAGCTTAAGGAGCCACGTTGGCAGGCAGCTTATGATCTGGCGATGGGACGAGCACTCGCCCTGCAGGCTCGCGCAATGGGCTACAACATGATGCTCGCTCAAATGAAAGTGTCGCCCAGGATTTTCGAGAAAGAAGGCAATAACACGTGGACGATAGCATCGTCCGGAGAAGTCCAGACGGGACCAATTATTCGGAAGATCGTCGCTCGTGCTACGGAGCATCTGAGTCGAGTCGTTGATGATCACCAGGGAACTCCGTGGGCTTACCTTGCAGAGTTGGAACTGGAGCGGCAGATGGGCTGGGCATGGAAAGAGTCCTACACCAATTACGCCGCGACCGGACGGATGAACGGCAATAATAATGAGCCGAAGAAGGGCGTCCTCTTCCTCGAAGAAGTTGATCCAAAGACAGGTAAGAAGAAGCTCGTTCCTCGACCGAAACCGCCGAGCCTGTAATCAGACGTCGCCATAGATATTTCAAGCGGCTGTCGCGCGATCATATATTCGCGTTCATCTTTTGGAGTGTTCGTTCCATGAATCGTTCTGCGAGTTTTTCAGCGCTCGGCACATCCATGGTGGCGCATATTGTACTTCTGGGTGGTTTGACGTTTATTCACTTTGAATTGAACGACAAGCTGCCAGAAATCGTGCTTGAAACTGTGTTTGACGATGAACGGCAGCAGGAAGAGTTCACGAAGCCTCTCGAAACTGAAACTGAAATTGCCGAGACGCAAAACATCATCGCTGGCGGAGCCGTCTCAACAGCCGTCGGTGGCTCGGGGGCACCAGCAGTGGCTCAGCAGAAGGTGGAGACTTCCGAGTCACTTCAGGAAGTCGACTTCAACGTTAATCCTAGTTCGATAGATCTCCCAGGGGAGAACATGATCGGACAGGATCTAGGCGTTGGCGAAGTCAACGGTGAAGTAGGCGCCATGGTCGAGGGCTACGGTGCTGCTCTCTCGCGAATGACTCAGGAACTGATCCGTATGATGCGGTCTGAGAAGGTCATGGCGGTTTGGTTGTTTGACGAGTCGAACAGCATGAAGGATGACCAGCAGGAGATCGCACAGAAGTTCCATAAGATCTATGAGGAACTAGGCATTCAAAGTCGAAAAGATGCCGGTCTGAAAGATCGAGAGGAAGTTCTGATGACTTCTATCTGCAGTTTCGGCAAATCAGTCAGGGAATTGACCAGCAAGCCCACAACGAATGTGAATGAAATTCGAATTGCCATCGACAAGATTCCTGTCGACGAAAGCGGCGACGAGAACATGTATGGTGCAGTTCTTGAAGTGATCAAAGAATTCGGACCGAAAGCCCGCAGCCAGCGCCGACGCCTGGTAGTGATCATTGTAAGTGATGAATCGCCTTCAGATGCGGGCGATACAGATCTCAATGACTATGGTCAGATAGAGCAGGCGATACAGGCGTGTGAGAAAGCGAAGGCACCTGTTTACTGCATGGGGCGCGAATCCATATTTGGATATCCGCTGGCAAGGATTCGTTGGAAAGATCCTGTCTATCAATTGAACCATTGGGTGTGGATCAATCGTGGTCCCGAAACAGCCTACCCGGAAGCACTGCAGTGGGACGGTTTGCACGCTCGCCATGACAGCTCGCCCAGCGGGTTTGGCCCCTACTCACAGGTTCGCCTTTGCAAAGAAACTGGCGGTGTTTTCTTTATGCTTCCTGGTGAGGAAGAAAATCTTGTTGGGAAGCCTGCCGCTATTGAGGCTCGGAAATTCCAGGCGTTAGCGATGAAGGAGTACGAGCCGCTCCTGTTGTCGCGTCGCGATTATGAGGAGCAACGTGCTCGAAGTGATTTTCGAACAGGTGTGTGGGAAGTGATTAAGAATTTGAATCCTCACTGGGACAAAAAACTTAATATGCGTACCTGGCATTTTTCTATTGAGGATGAAGAGTTTAAGAATCAGGGGGGACAGGAATTTGAAAAGGCATCCTACGCAATGGGACGGCTCAACGGAGCAATCGGGTTGATCGACAAGATTCGACCGCTCCGAGCCAAAGAGGACTCACAGCGTTGGCGTGCAGCTTATGACCTGATTAACTCACAATGTCTCGCGTATCGAGTGCGGCTTTTTCAATATCTTTTGACTTTGGACGATCACGCTGCAAGTGGTCGTAAGCCAAAGGATCCGAAACACAATCGATGGGACATTCACTACAACGGAAAATACATGGAACCATCGGACGAACAGTTTGCGAGAATTAAGAAGGGGTTTAAGATAAAAGAGTCAATGTCTGAATATCTCGCTCTTCTTCAAACTGAGATGCAGAAAGCTGACGAAGCCTTTGATTCAGTTGCTCGAGAACACGCAGGCACGCCGTGGGCTGCTCGAGCCAAGTGGGATAAGGGCCGCCGCTACGGATTCCGATTTGATTCGATGTTCTGGGATCCGAGATACGCCGAGGTTGGTAAACGAATCAAAGTCCCGAAGTTCTAAGTCCTGACGTGCTTCTCACCAATGATGGTTCAGGATATGGAAGCAGATGCCACCTCACGCGTTCCACCACCGGCAGCACTAGCCGCCAGCACCTCTCGCCGAAATGCTTTTGAGTAAAACACGAGCAGATGCTGGCTGGTGCCAAACTTATTCAGACTGCCCAAGTGACGCTACTCTTAACTGGAAGCCGCTTTAATCGAATAATACGCGTCATCATAAAAGGGCCAGTAGCTTCGCTACTGGCCCTTTTGGTTTAGCTGGGAGCATCGAATGTAGCGTGTGAAAGTTGCCAGTATTCCGTACGAGCTTTGAGGAAAGAGCAACGGGAGTGTGGGGATTGAAGCCATTGAGATTGGGACGGCTGAGGAGATGACTGTTAGTTACAGACCGTATAATTGACCATGATCGGTCTGACGTCGATTGAGTCGATTGTGGTGGTGCAGGGCGTCGAGGATGAAACCCGCGACAGAAACTTCCAACGCTGCCTGGAATGTATTCGTTGGAAGTTCAGGTTCCAGTTGTGCTACCAGATCTATTATCTGCGAGCCAAGTAAAGGCAGCGTTTTCAGGGCGATGTTTGTATCGACAAGATTACTTTTGTCGCCAATGGTGATGGCCTCGGATGATTCAAAGTGTTCGACAAGGCTTCGAAACTGCTTTGGTTTGAATGATTCGTCAAACACATTCTTGATTGCCTCTGATAGCAGGCGATGTACAAGTCGGTCCTCTTCACCAGGTTCGTCGGACATGGTGAGTTCCATTTTGCCACGAGTACTTGCAGCAATGTGCATCAAGTCCGAGATATTGACGGCAACGTGCGATTCTCCCAGTAGTAGGCCTCTCCGTTCTGCATTTGATACTGCGTTCTCCAGGTTGGCGATCGACATTCGAACGCTGACGCCGGATGTTTGGTTAACGTGTGGGCTGGTCCGAGCTAAACGAGCAGTTTCTTCAAGAATCGAACGGATGTAGGTCGGGACGAAAACAGCAATGTCGGTATTTCGGTTAGTCCACGCATTTTCTCTTGTAATTGTGACGCCCAGGTCTCGTGTTGTCGGATAATGAGTGCTCACTACCGAACCAATCCGATCCTTCAAAGGTGTCACTATTCGGCCTCGGTTTGTGTAGTCCTCTGGATTGGCTGAAAAGACCAGGCAAAGATCGAGCGGCAGGCGGACAGTGAATCCTCTGATTTGGATGTCGCGTTCTTCAAGAACGTTGAAAAGACCGACCTGAATTTTCGGACTGAGGTCTGGTAGCTCATTCATGCAGAAGATTCCTCGGTGACTGCGCGGAATCAAACCGAAATGCATGACGTCTTCACTGGAAAGATGGCGACCTTCGGCGTGCTTGATCAGGTCCACCTCGCCGATCAGGTCGGCGATCGTCACGTCTGGAGTTGCCAGTTTTTCGTGATACCGATCACTGCGGCCTACCCATTCGATCGGACAGGCGTCGCCTTCTGTAGCGACGCGATCTCGGGAAAATTTTGACAGCGGCATCAATGGGTCATCATTGACTTCGGAACCAGCGACAATTGGAATTGAGTCGTCAAGGAAGTTGATAAGCATCCGCAGCATTCGAGTTTTCCCCTGCCCACGGAGGCCAAGGAACAACAGATCATGTTTTGACAGGATCGCGTTTGTAATCTGCGGAACGACGGTTTCGTCGTAGCCGACAATGCCGGGAAATAGCTCTTCAGTCGCCTTCAACTTCTGAATGAGGTTACGACGCATTTCGTCCTTGACGCTCTCGGGTGAGTATCCGCTTTCTCGAAGCTCTCCACGAGTTCTGGGCCGGTCTGGCATGTTTTGTGTTCCGTTTGAGGGAGTGAATAGCTGTGACAAGCTCAGGTAACGGACGGCTAACTTGAAGTTTTCCCCGAAGCTGACATCTCATGCAGTTCGAGCTTGTGAGAGCGTCGGTTCTCAACACAGCCAAGCATCAGTGGAAGCAGAAAGAGATTTCCAGCGAGACCGCCCAGCATGGCAACACTCACGAGAATTCCGAAGTAGACCAACGGGATAAATTGCGACATGGTGAGCACTGACAAACCAGCAATCAGCGCAACGTTCGCGAACACGAGCGAGCGACCAACCTGTGTTTGTGTTTTTTCAATAGCTTCGTGAGTCGATGCGCCTGCTTGCCGTTCCCGGCGGTAAGCCGACAGGTAATGCACACTGTTGTCAACGGTCAGGCCCATTGAGACACTGGCAATCATTGCGGAAGCAATATTGACCGGCACACCGAACCACCCCATCGTGCCCAGAACAAGTACGATCGGAAATACGTTCGGGATGAGCGCTATCAGGCCAATTGTCAAGCTGCGAAACGCGATTGACATCATTGCTCCGATTCCGAGCGCAGCTATGCCGAAGCTGACTAGTTGATCTCGAAGGAGGCTTTCAATCAGAAAAGTCAGCAGAACAAACATACCTGTCGTTTCGACGGGGCGCGATTCAGCGTCAGTTCGCACCGGTGTCAGTCCTTCGTTTCCAGACTGATCATCTTCATTCGTTCGGCTCCGTGGAATCTGAAGAACCTCGCGTGCTATCTGGTCAACCTTATTAATCAGTTTCAGTTTCGCTTCTGACTTCTGCCGTTCGAGACCTCGCAGGGCAAGCCGCATCCTACCGTTGTCAGGGTCGTAGAGCCCGTCGATGACTTCGCTCTGCATGTTCGACAGCAAGGCAAGACGCTCTTCGAGCGATAGCGATCTGGACAAAAAGCCAACGCCGATTTGTTTTGGCACAAGGTCCAGTCCGTCTGTCAGGCTGACAACTTTTGTCAGGCGACCGATGGCAGATTCGGCTGTTTGCGAAGTCGTGAGCAATTCTTGCCTCAACCTTGCTGCAAGGCTGCGAATTGTATCCAGGTACTCTTTCGTAAGTGGACTGGGGGCAGGAAAATTCACTTCCCAAGTGCCAGCCCCACCTAATCTCGTTTCGACAAAGTTTAACGATTGGACAAGTTCGCTTTCCTCACGAAAATTCCGGCTGAAGTCTGTTTCAACTCGAAGGCGAGTCATTCCGACTATTGCAAGAAGAACAATCGACATCGCGACGACTGTGACTAGTCCGGGGCTGCGTTCAACGAAGCGAGAAACTCCCTGAAGAACCGACACGAGATGTCGTTCGGCGGGGGCGGGAACTGGATCACCAGAGATCATGTGCAACCAGTTGTTAATGCGAGTTGAATCACGTCGCATCCCATCCGTCCGGTGAAACCAGCGAGCCATGCCGCCCGGCGTGACCAGAACGACAACGATGAAGATCAACAGGGTTGCCAGTGCCATCATCAGTCCGAAACTGCGGACGGGAGTAATACTGCTGGAAAGTAAAGCGGCAAACCCGACGGCAGTAGTTGCACATGTCCAGAATATTGGTGGCACAAGTTCAGCCAGGGCACGAATGAGTGCCGGCCTGCGCTCCATTGTTCTTGCATATTCTCGGAACCGCATCGCCAAGTGAGTGGAAGTTGCCACTCCAACGATAGTCACGAGTGAGTTCATCATCGAACTGACCATGCTCAACTGAACGCCCGCCAACACCAGGATTGCTTCCGTCCAGCGAATCGAAAATGCTACGACTACGATTGGCAGGATGACCCATCGCAGTGTGCGAAACAGTAAAAACAGTACGCAGGCGAGCAGGGCGAGTGAAA
>CALGTK010000257.1 GCA_937904325.1 uncultured Planctomyces sp. | reverse complement strand
GTTTAGACACACCACGGCCGCACCTGCATTGATGGTGAGTCAAGACGCCACCACCACAAAAAAACAAATCTGCGTTGTCCTGCCTGAACTTCCATCGTTCATCGCCACGCCGTTTCAATACCTCGCGTCGAAGCTAATCTCCAATGGAAGAACTACTTCAGGAATTTCTGAAACCTCGGTCGACGCTCGCTCTGCTTGGAGTCATCGCCGTCAGCCTCTTTGCGCTGGGCAAGTTTGCAGACCTTGTAGTGGACTATGCCGTTGTTCTTTCAGAGCAGTCTGGTATCCCGAAAGTTGTCATTGGGGCGACCGTTGTGAGTCTCGGAACAACCGCTCCCGAAGTCGCGGTTTCGGTCCTGGCAGCCTTCAACGGTCATCCTGGACTCGCGATGGGGAACGCAGTTGGGTCAATCATCTGCGACACTGGACTCATTCTCGGTATCGCCTGTCTGATTCGCCCCTTGACGATCCCCTGGGACATCGCCAGTCGCCAGGGATGGGTGCAACTCGTCAGTGGAGTTCTGCTTGTCTTCCTGTCGATCCCCTGGAACGCCCCTCTTTCCCCCTACACGGACGGCGCGGAAGGGAACTTCCCGCAGTGGGCAGGCTTTCTGTTTCTGGGACTGCTGGCAATCTATCTGTGGATCTCGGTTAAGTGGTCAATAAGCTCGACGACTGATACTGACGGAACGACTCCCATTTCAGAGGGCGAGGACTCAGACGAAGAAGTCTCCGCTTCGGCACCAGTTCTTATCGTGAAGATCGTGCTGTCCCTTGCTGGTGTAATTCTGTCGGCAAACCTTCTCATACCGGCCGTGATGATCGTCGCAAGACGGCTGAACATTCCCGAATCGATCATCGCCGCCACGCTGGTTGCCTTCGGAACATCGCTGCCCGAACTTGTAACTGCCGTCCAGGCAGCTCGTAAAGGACACGGTGATCTGGCCGTTGGCAACATCATCGGAGCAGACATTCTTAACGCGTTGTTCGTCGCCGGAGCGGCCGCGGCCATGACTCCAGGCGGCCTGACCGTCGCTCATTCGTTCTTCTGGCCTGGGTTTCCTGCGATGCTGTTTGTTCTGGTCGTTTTCAGAATTGGAATCTACGTTTGCCGAACCCAGCTCACACGGAACTTTGGCTTCGTCCTGCTGGCTGCATACTTTGCATACCTCGGTGTCAGCATCGCCGTCGGCGTCAATCCGGGACACTGAAGGTTCCCAGCAAAACACGACGTTTGTAGGGTGGGCACCGCCCACCGGAACATTCAGTAGCGGTGCGCAGTGCCCACCCTACGCCTCAGAAAAGCAGACACACGATGCAGACACTTTCAGAAGCTGACGTTCGACAGCGAATCTCCGAACGGCTCGACACTTCGGAGTTTGCAAACAAAAAGGTGTTGCTGATCGTCCCGGACGCAACCCGGACCGCTCCCCTGCCCTTGCTCTTTGATGCGGTGCATGGAGAACTCACCGGTGTCGGAGCAACAGTTGACGTCATGATCGCGCTGGGCACTCACCCTGGGATGCCGGACGACGCAATTTTGAAACTGCTCGGCATCAGCGACGAAGATCGAGCTGGCAAGTTTGCAAACGTTGGCCTTTTCAATCACGAATGGGACAACCCCGACGCCCTGACTTCGATTGGCGAGCTGACTAAGGCGGATGTCGAAGAAATCTCGGAGGGACTGCTGTCGCTGGACGTCGACGTGCAGATCAACGCGAAGATTCGAGACTACGACACACTGCTGGTCCTCGGCCCAGTGTTTCCGCACGAGGTCGTTGGCTTCTCCGGCGGCAACAAATACTTCTTCCCAGGCATCTCCGGCCCGGACCTGCTGAACTTCTTTCACTGGCTGGGAGCACTCATCACCAACGTCGGAATCATCGGTGTTAAAGACACGCCCGTTCGTCGAGTCGTTGATCGAGCGGCGACATTGATCCCGGTCGATCGCCGAGCGTTGACCTTCGTCGTGAACGGCAAGGCCAATATCTACGACCTGTTTTATGGAACTCCCGAAGAAGCCTGGAACTCGGCCGCGGACGTTTCCGCACAGGTTCATATTGAACGAGTCGACAAGCCGTTCAAACAGGTCCTCTCCTGCGCGCCTCTGATGTACGACGAACTGTGGGTGGCCGGGAAGTGCATGTACAAGCTCGAATCTGTCGTCGCAGACGGCGGTGAGTTGATTATCTACGCGCCGCATCTGGACGAAATTTCAACCGAACACGGTAAGTACATTTCGAAGATCGGCTACCACATCCGAGACTACTTCCAGAAGCAGTGGGACCAGTTCAAGCATTATCCATGGGGCGTGCTCGCTCACTCGACACACGTTCGTGGAACAGGCACGTTTGAAGACGGCATCGAGAAGCCACGAATTCAAGTCACGCTCGCGTCGCAGATTCCCGCGGACGTTTGCGAGAAGATCAACCTCGGATATCGCGACCCAGGGACGATCGATGTCGAATCGTTCGCCAACCGCGAAGATGAAGGAATCCTGCTCGTCCGGAAAGCAGGTGAACAGCTCTACCGATTACAAGATACGAACCAACGCTAGACCAGTGCCTGGTCAGAGGAGAGTTTTCGGGGAGATGGATTTAATTTTGCAACGGGCGTCATCAATTTCCATTCGCCAGTCGACCCCACTTTGAGTGCTGCTCACGTCGAGCGACCATTCGTCGATTTCTTCCTGCAGTGTTCCTGACTCGCCGATGCGACGATCGTTCAAACACTGGCGGGTCATGGAACTGAGTTCGTTTTCGTAGTCGACTCGCCGAGCGTGGTCTTTCGTCGCAGCAATCGGCTGACGAGTCCCTCTCACCAGTTGTACGGGCTGCTCGTCCATGCAGATCACCGGGCAAGTGGAATCGTACGGCGTTTCGTACGTTTCCAGCACGTTCTCCATGTTCGGAACAAACTCAGCGGCGGATGCATGCAGGATCACCCAGTACTCGATCTTTCACCTGCGCATGCCGTATCCCAAAACACCTCGAACAATATCGTGGCTAATGGCTCAACAATTTCCAATGCAACAACCTGGCGAGGCAGTAACCGCAATGTTCAGTCCGAGTACCCTTTGTGAGCTGGACGCAACGCGATGACGTTCGCCTCCTGCCGGCCGTTACGAAGATCTGTTGGCGTGTATGGCAGCGATGGCTTGCGATCCAAAGTCTGTTCAAATCCCTGCAGCACGAAACGCTTGCGGATTTCCCTGCCAGTTCTCGTGCGGCACGAGAACGCTTCGGCGATCTTTTGATTCGTCAAGGTCGGACCATCGACATCTGCTTTCAAAAGAACCTGAGCGCGACGCACTTCCTCGCTGGTCCCTGTAATTTCCCGGACCATCTGGCGACACGTTTCACGCTCTTCGTTACTGATGTCAAACAAGATACTTCTCCGGCTGCCGGAACCCTCTGTGGTTCAAAGGATGTTTCCCGCAGTAGCTCCGATTTCTCCATCGACAGGAACCCCCACTTTTTACGTTGACCAGGCACTAGTAGTTTGTGTAAGACGATCTAACCGGTTGCTGTGACACTGGAGATTCGGGCCAGGCACTCCCACGGAATTCAAGAGTTCCGTAATAAAGCAAACGTTCAGAAACGGTCATTTATGGAACCGCAGGTTTTTGTAGTAGACGATGATAATGGCGTCCGAAATTCACTCAGTACATTGCTGAACGCGTGCGGGTATGAGACTCAATCATTTGCCACCGCCACAGAATTCCTGGACGCACTGGCCGACGCAGAGCCGCGTTGCCTGATATTGGATCTTCAATTGCCGGATATAAATGGGCTCGACCTGCTGAGAGAGTTAATCAGCAGAGATAAGTCGATGCCAACCATCATCATAACCGGACACGGCGACGACAAATTCGAGTCAAGTGCGATGCAGCAAAATGCCGTTGCCTATTTCCAGAAGCCGTTCAATACGTCACAACTACTGGACGTACTATCCAAAGTAATTGCACCGGCAACTTAACAAATGGTGCTCTACGTCCGGTCCACCCTGTCCCTCATCGAGGCGTCACAAGTGGTTTCACAAGATCTGTATTTCTTCAGCAAGGCCCTCTTCACGGCAGTTGCGTTTACAATTCTGCTCGCCCCTTCCAGCAATTCAGCGGAGACTGAACCCGCTCCGTCTCCGCTGCTGATGTCCACCGGCGAGGTCCGCAAACTAAGTCGGGCAGAGATGGGTGAACTGAACGAGGTCCGAATCCGCGGATCGGTGGCGTTCGTTAGTAACACGTGGAAAATGCTCGTCGTCCACCAGAACGGCCAGTCCATCAAAGTGGGCTTTGAAACTGAACTGCAGGTTCCTTTTGGTACGCTGCTCGAGATCACAGGCAAGGTTGTACCTGGCGACCTTGATCCAGTCGTCATTGCTACTGACATTCAAGTACTGGCCAACGATGGTCTACGTGAAGAGTTTCAGCCAGTACCGGTAAAAATCGACGAATCGACAGCATTCTCAACGGATATTGTAAATCAATGGGTCGAATTTGAAGGCTCTGGTTATTCGGCTGTGGCTGACGACAAATATTACTACGTCAGCCTGACAGGAAAGAAGTTCGGCGTTTACGCAATTGTCCCTAACTCGAAATCGATGCCGGCACTGGAAAGACTTCGGGGGGCGAAACTCCGAGTCAGCGGCATTCCGAGCATCAGCGTGCAGCCCGGAGCCGAGGGGCAAATCGATTTTCTGGTCCCCAACTCATCTTTCATCGAAGTCATCCGGGAAGCAGACGACTCAGTCGATCCAAAACCTCGCGAGATCGCGGCAATCGGCCGAGTCGATATGCGGGGCACGACGGAAGCTCCCGCTAGAATTCGTGCAGTCGTGCGGTGTGTCAGTGAAAGTGGAAGGCTGTTTATCGCTGACGAAACGGGCTCACTGATGGTCGAACCTCATTACAATACATCCATCGATCAGCTAAGAGTCGGAGACGTCGTTGAAGTCGAAGGGAGAATCGTTCGAAATCAGAAACACGAATACATCTCCGAAGCGATGGTCCGTTACATCGGCAAAGGTTTTTCACTGCACCCTGAACGGGTCAGCGGGCTGGAAGCATTAAAGCGTCCGGCAGAACTGGTCGAAATCGACGGAACCCTGATCTCCACGGATGATTACACACACGGTCTCATCCTGAAAAATAGTATCCATAGTTTTCGCGTGCACGCTCATAAAACGATGTCGAACGCCTTAAAACAATGGAGCATCGGCAGCCGTCTCCGTCTCAGTGGTTGTACCTGGGTCAGTGAGGGTCTCGACGTCAACTTTGAGCTGTACCCGAACACAGTCTCTGTGATTTTCGGCCTGCCGGCTGACATAAACCCTAATAAAGTCCCCGATGAGGACACAGCTTCCGGCACTGTGGAAACGCTTGCTGATGCTGTGCCAGACAACGGCGACGATGCAACGGGTTTGGTTGCTGCCGAAAGTTCATTCTTCTGGAGACCGCAGGTGAAACTCACACTGCAGATCATATTGATCGGCCTGGCAGCGGCGGTCGCCTTGCTGCTTCAACGCCGCTTTAAATCCCAGCAAAAGTTTCACGAATCAATTCATGAACGCCTCAGCAATCTGTCGCACATCGCGAGGCTCAACACGCTGTCAGAAATGGTCGGAGCGTTGGCTCATGAACTGAATCAGCCTCTCGCCAGTGTTTCCAACTACGCAGCCGCTGCAGAACTGGTCAGCCGCAATAAGCCAACAGATTCCGAGAAACTGGCCGGTCTGATGAACAATATCGGACAGGAAGCGTTTCGGGCGGGCGAGATCATTCGACGATTGCGACACCTGGTCCGCAAGAAGACTCCGGGGGTCCTGCCCGTGCAGATTTCCGAGATCATTCATGAAACGGTCGAGTTGTTCAAAGCTCAGAATGTCATTGCGAATGGCCTCGTGCATGTCACTATTGCCGACGACATCCCGGCGGCGCAAGCGGACTCCGTCCAGATTCAGCAAGTGCTTTTAAATCTGCTGATGAATGCTCACGACGCAACGGAGGCCGAATCCGAACGTCCCCCGGCCATCCAGATAGACGCTGCCTACGAAAACGGCGTCGTGACAGTCGCGGTCTCCGACAACGGAATTGGAATCGGCAGTCCCAATCCGGATTCTATCTTCGAGCCATACTTCACAACTCGTGAAAAGGGTACCGGCCTTGGGCTGGCGATCAGCCGCACAATTATCGAAACACACGGCGGCAAAATCACCGCGGAAAACGATTTACCACACCAAACACGAATCGCGTTCACGCTACCTGTCTCACTGGTGCGGCCGCATATTGCCGGGTAGATACTTTGTCGCTCTAGACAAATCTGACGGATTCAACGAAAGCGACAGCTCAACTACATGTTTCCTTTTGCGGTTCGCGCTTACTTTCTTCGGTCAGTGGTGGCCCAACGGTCCCGCGAGTGATCTTTGATTCAGTTGCAGGAAAGCAGGAATTCAACGGGCGAGCCCGGTTCCGACTGACGTACATTGTTTACCTGATTCGTTACGTCCGCAGCGAGGATCACATGATTCTCATCCGTGATGACCTGAGCGTTGCCGCATTGATCAAATCCCTGACCGGAAGTCTTCATGATCTTCGAGTCAGGTTTGGTGAAGTTACTCTGAGCCTTCGGTTCTGGAACGGCGGCCTCCGGATCAATGCGGTGGTTGCGGTCTGCCGACTCTGTTTGGGCGACATGCCTGGCTGCATTCTCGCGGGCCTGCTGCGCCAGGGCTGCATGAGCCACACGGTTCTTCTGCAGGCGAAAACACGCCGTTGCAACAAATATAAAGCAGCAGAGTCACCACCATTTACTGATAAAACGGCGGCTGTCCCGAAACGAGATTTCAACACCGTTCAAATAACAGCGAGAGGTCCATCTCACCCACGGCACCCGGTAGAAAATAATCCAGGTGATCGTCATCGCCCCATTCACGAGGCGACAGTGGCAACAATCACATCTGATGACTTCCTCGTGCAGCTAGCCATTCAACACTCGGTAATGCCAGATCTATTAATCGACGATCCAGTTTATAAATTTCAGGTCAATTCTGATTCCCAGACAGGCCCCTGGGGTTCCACAGATTTGGCTTTGCAGCTGTCGATGAGTGTCATCAGGATGGCTGCATGACGGCCGGCACGAGGAATGCTCACAAATAGCCCGTTCGCTTCACGCTTATGGATAATCAATCGGAGCGTAAATTCATCGCACATGAACTGCGAACCAGACGGGCTCCGGCTACCATTCTTTCATGGAAAACAGTCCCGATATCATCGTGGTTGGCGGAGGAGGCAGCGGACTCGCCACGGCAGTCAGCGCTGCAGAGCACGGAGCGAACGTATTGTTGCTGGAAAAGCAGCCAGCTTTGGGCGGCACCACTGGGATTGCCGTCGGCTCGTTCACAGCCAACGGGACTCGGCTACAGGAACGAAACGGGATCAAGGATTCGCCCGAATCTCACGAAATGGACTCGGGGCGTTTCGCAACGACTGATATAGAAGCTCGCAATAACAACGCATTGCGAAAGTTCTTTCTCAGTCACTCAGCCGACACTCTCCACTGGCTGATGGATATGGGCCTGTCGTTCCACGGCCCAAATCCTGAACCACCCAACCGCGTTCCGCGAATGCACAACGTCATTCCCGGAGCGAAAGCCTACGTCGCTACCTTGCACGCTCGCCTGGTCAACATTGGAGGAACTGTTCGAGTCAATTCGCCCGTACAACGACTTCTGCGAAACGATAACGGTGCTGTCACTGGCGTTGCCGTTTTATACAAGGACGGAAAAGAAACAGAGTTCTTTGCGAGCCGCGGTGTCGTGCTCGCCGCCGGCGATTATGCAAACTGCCCTTCAACTATCTCGAGATTCAAAGGCGATCGCTACGCCTCCATCGAAGGAATCAATCTCAATGCCAAAGGAGATGGGCACCGGTTGGCAGAATCGGCCGGTGCGAAACTGCTCAATATGGACGTCACATACGGACCGGAACTTCGCTTCGTACCGCCGCCAGGTAAGACATTTCAGCAATTGCTCCCGAAGAGCGGAGTCGGTGCAAGGCTTCTGGGGCACCTGCTGCCGTTCATTCCGCAGTTTGCGATGAACGCGATGATCAGTCGACTACTCGTCACTTGGCAACATCCCGAAAGCTCTCTCTTCGACGACGGAGCCATCCTGATCAACCGCAAGGGCGAACGGTTCTGCGACGAAACACTTTGGCCGGAGCGGGAAATCGCCGTTGCTGCTCAGCCAGAAAAAGAATGCTTCATCCTGCTCGACCGTTCGCTCGCCGAGCGATACAGCCAGTGGCCCAAATTCATCTCAACGGCTCCGAAGATCGCTTACGCCTACGTCGCCGACTACTTGCGACTCCGGCCAGACATCGCCGTTCAATCGCCCAGCATCGAAACCGTCGCTGAGCGGCACAACATTCCAGCGGA
Organism: uncultured Planctomyces sp.; assembly: GCA_937904325.1. GTDB lineage: Bacteria > Planctomycetota > Planctomycetia > Planctomycetales > Planctomycetaceae > JABMPE01. The sequence goes on along the minus strand of CALGTK010000257.1, from coordinate 2,717 downwards.
CGCACTTCATAAGACGATTGAAGCAACTAATAACGCACGAACTTCCGCAGATCTAAAGCCATTCGATGATTTACGGTGGACAATACTCGGCCCGGCAAAGGCCTACTTCACCACAACCGAAGGCGGAGCAGCGATTAACCAGCAGTTCCAGACACTCGACGAAAACGGCAGACCAATCCCAGGCCTTTACGCTGTTGGTCAGACGGGACTCGGCGGACAAATTCTCTGGGGCCACGGTCTGCACATCGCTTGGGCCATGACCAGCGGACGCCTCGCTGGGCGGCACGTTGCGCAGCTTCGCTTTGAATGATGCCCCAAAACTCGCATTCAGAAATTTACTATGGACTGCCTGCTCGCCCGTTGACCTGCCAACGGAAATGTGCCTGCCAGCTCGCTATTGGAACTGCAAATCAAAGATGTGGAGTTTTAATGACGAGAGTTTCCCAGCCGGTGTGAACCTATATCTTCAGCGGTATCTTCTCGCCAGCTCTTATTGCCAAACATCCCGACGGGCCCAACCAAATGCAGTTCCAGCACTGGCTCACCGGCTTCAGAACAGCAATCTGTCATGCCAAAAGAAACAAATCAATTTCTAACAGTCGATTCAATCGTCGGAATTCACCCATGACTTGACAAGCAAGTGTTGAGCAGGCTTAGCACCGGCATTCAGCTTCCACAATTAGAAGAGTGGAACGTCTTGAGACGCGTTCCCTGCTGATCGCTTTGTCGGCCGATAAGTTCATCGCTGGAGCTTTACGGGCCATCCGATGTCAAAACTGAAACGGATTTCTCGATCTATCACCCGGTCACATTTACTGGAGTCAGCATTTTTCAAACAGCCTCTATCAACGGCAAGTTTCAAGGGGATGACTTTGTCACAACAGAAATTTGATTGACTGACATGAGCCATCGCGTGTTCCTGTTTCCCCAGAACAATCTTACGATCCGGAATGTTGGCTACTCGCAGAACCGGGTCCGCAACACAAGCTGACTGGTCGCCAAACTCCGCCAGGTGTGAGCTTCCGCACCTTACGATACTGCTCCAACTGCCTGGCTAGAGACGGGTTTCCGCAAACCGCTTTATCGCCTGGCAGAATGGGCCGTCAGCAATTGGACGAATTCGAATTTTTGAACCGATTGATCGCTCGATCGTCCATTGGCCGCGATTCTCGGTAATCCCACGAATATCGCGGACAGGCAGAAAGAATGCTCCTGCGACGCGGCTTAGAAAGCCTGGCAGGAGATGCAGGTCGTCTTTACCGAGTCTGATTGCCTCAATCTCGACGAATTCTTTTTCTCGAAGCTCTCGGCGTTTTAAAAACGGGGACAGAAACATTAGTGGGGACCACAGCACTGCCGCCACACTCCACATCGGCGATGACGCGGATTGCTCGACCAGGCGACATTTCGTTACGGTACGATAGGGCAGGAAAAACAAGCCATTTACAGTTTCATAAATGACACCATCAGATGGCAACTTTCGTCGCAAGACCCGGACGTGCCCCATGCGGCCTTGAACCTGTCCGACAACATCGCGGAACCTTGAATCTGAATCTTCCGGGTTGATAGTCTCTGGCAGTGCGTCCTGACAATCCGGGCAGCGACCACCGCGAGTCGACACCCACTGGCAGCACTCCTGGCACAATCGGATCGACATGGTGGCTGGTACGCAGAAAGCGGAAACTGGTTATTCACGAAGGCAACGCACTGCAGTAGGCTCTGCGGCTTCGACCAAGTGTACTGGAGCGATATAGTCAGACTCAACAACCGAGTGCAGGAGCAAACCTCAACATGGCACTGAATAAGAAGCACAAGAAACAACTGGAAGTAATCCGCAAAAAACTACCACAGCTCAAGCAGCAGCTTGCGGGCGAAAAAGAACAGATGGACGACCCGGCAGCCATTCAGCGTATCGAAGCCGAAATCGCAAAAATGGAAGAGCAGCGGCGAACTATCGAAGCGGAAAAGTAGACCGTCAGACAATACTCGCGGCCGAATCGGCGTTCCCGCTTCCCGGCTCAGATCATCGCCTCACGGCGTTTCACCAGTTGAAGCGTCAGGCCCCACGGATCTCGAATAAAGGCCATGATATCTCCACCTGGAAGATCTGTGATGCTTCCTTCGAGCTTCGCTCCGGCCGCTGACAATCGATCGATGTCAGACTGAATGTCTTCAGAAACGAACGCCAGATGCAGCGTCCCAGGATGCATGTTTCGAAAGTCAGAAAGCGGCACGTCCGGGTTTCCGTAAATCTCAATCATTGTTGAGCCAGCTGAATCGACGATAAAGTGAGCCCATGGGGCTTCCATGACTCGGCGTTTGACAACGAAACCAAGATTCTCAACGTACCATCGAGCCATCTCAAGCGGTTCATCAACGTTAAACGCGACATGCTCAACTCGCATGATTGCACTCCGAAGTTGCAGAATTGACAGGCGATCGTGGCGTGAATCGCCACATAGCACTTGGTTTTTATCGCCTGTTCGCCCGCACGTCATCTGTCCGTGAACTTGCAGGCTCGGTGAAACGCCGCGAAAGTTCCTTTTGAATGGTTACTAAATGCCTTTGATACTTTTAAAGACTCCTGACGATGGCGAAAGCAAAGCGGTCACAGAAACAAAAAGCGACCAAGCCAAAGTCGGCCAAGCCAAAGTCGACCAAACCAAAGTCGACCAAACCAAAGTCGACCAAACCAAAGTCGACCAAACCAAAGTCGA
>CALGTK010000256.1 GCA_937904325.1 uncultured Planctomyces sp. | reverse complement strand
CGCTCGCAGTTGCCCCTTTTCCGCGAGATCCAGCAGTTCGTCATCGGGCATCGACGACCACAGGAAATACGCGAGTCGCGACGCCAGATGGAACGAATCGATCGGCCGCGGTTCCGGGTTTGATGGGCGGTCGTCGAGTTCCACTCGGAACAGAAACTTTGGAGAGCACAGAACGATCTGAATCACCTTCTGCATGGCCGCTTCCCACTTGTCACCACCCGCGATGGCAGCTTCGGCAAAACTGGCCACGCGCTGGACTTCAGCCGGCGAGGGTGTCCGGCGAAACGCACGCCGCAGCAGTCGCGAGATGACTTCGACGTGCTGTCCGTTTTCCGTTTTATTGGGCGAACTGGCGAGCAGCATCAGCTGCGAAGCGGGTCGCGTTTCCAGTGGGCCTTCACTCCACAGATGCTCGATGCGGAGTTTTGCCGGTTTTTTACCTTCGGGTGGTTGTACGACCGCGATGCCGGCGTTTTGAATTGCGCCGTTGCCACGCACGAGAAATTCGATCGTCTGTTTCTCTTCCGGCTTGCGAGCTGTGATGTCGTAAACCTTGAGCAGTTTGGCCGACTTCAGCACACCTCGATTTTTACCCATCAATGAAGCCAGTTCCTCATCCGTCGACACGTCTTTGAGATTGGATCCCGAGACGAACAGGGCAACCTTGACCGGGTCCTTGCTGTCGGTTTCGGCGTAGAGTGTGGCTCGGAAATAGAGGTCCGCGTCATTGGCGAATTTCATGTAACTGCCGGGGCCTGTCAGTGGACCGGAAACCTTCGGCTCCTCTGAAGTCGGATCAAGAGGCCGAAACCGATCGTTCACCGTGCTGCCTCCGGGCTGCAGATATCGCCCGGCCAGATAGCGTTTAGAAGGCTTCGGCGGATCGACGACGATCACTCGGTTCGAGATGGTTTCGGCAGTGCCGAGGTAACGCTCCATCAGCAACGGCGAAAGCGTGAGTACGTCGCTGATATTATCGAAGCCGTGTCCGACATCGTCGGCCGGAAAGTTCTCGGTTGGATCGAAATCGATGAGCAACAGATCGCGAACAGTGTTGGCATACTCGCGACGATTCAGTCGTCGCATGGTGATTCGTCCAGGATCGGGCGGTGCCGTTCGGTCATACTCGGCAAAGATGCTTCGCACCAGTTTGACAAAATCGACTCGCTGCTCCTGCGAGGGTTGCTCCGCATCGGCTGGTGGCATCACGCCCGTCTCGACCATTCTCAGCACACCGTCCCACTTCGTCCGCATGGGAATCAGCGATGCATTGGTCGTAAACGCCGTCAGCAACAAGCCGGCTTCCGGATCATCGCCGCTGTGGCAGTCGATGCAGTGCTGCTTCAGAAACACAACACCCGACTCCGCGAACTGCGGTGGCAGGTTGGCTGCAATTACATTCTGTGCAGAGACAAGACCTAACAAGGCCAGCAGGAGATATTTCATGGCGGGGGGCGTTCGTCGGAGTCCGGGAACGTTGGCTGTCAGTCCAGTCCGATCATCGAAAGGCAGCTCGTTGGGGCAACGGGCAAAAACGGATGGACCATTCTGATGAGGATGGAAGGTGTTTGCGGGTCTCTACAAATACCCGGAACCGCCGCGGCCAACAACTCCTCATCCGCCATTACCGCGACATTCCGGTGCGAGCGGGAAAAACCAGTGAGTTGAATCAGCACTTCGGGGCAGCAACTGAACGCCCGCCTGCATCGGGCGGTGAAAATGCAAAGCGATTGGCGAGCAAATTTCATAACACCGAATTTCATAACGCGGTGCTGGTAGTGGTATCCCGGTGGTGCATGGCCGCTCACGCCCAGCACTCGACGCTGATCATCAGTCGGCAGCACACGCTTCATGTGAGTTTCTTAAGCGGCGCTTCGATCTGATCGTTCTGGAACGCGATGATCTGCTGCTGACGTTCGTTAGCCCAGCCAACGAGGGCGGCCAGCAGAATGTAGCAGGGCTGGAGCATTGAGAGCATTGGAAGCTCGGTCGTGTGAAGCAAAAGCGACCAGCCTCCGTGTCGAGTCACGTGAATTCAAGCGGCTGAAATGGGAGAATCTGCGTGATCGCAACCCCGCTACTGAAAGTCGTTTGGAGTTCGGCTGAGTTTTTCGACCCTCCGGCATTTGGGGCAGCGGGAAGTTCCAGTTTTCTGTACCCATCAAGGGATTGCTCGGCACCGTTGCAGGGACATCAACGATGTTGCTGTCTGGCATCGCCATGCCGCTGAAATATCTCGGCGATTTGCCGTTGGCTGTGCGGATCGCCGGCTCACTTCACGGCCTGTTGTTCGTCTGCCTGGCCATTGGATTTCTGCTCGTCACCCAGCACGTGCCGATCTCCAGAAAGCTCGCGACAGCGGACATTATCGCCACCGGCTTGCCATTTGGTCCGTTTGTGTTTGATCGCTGCCCAGGCGAATTAGACAATACGGAATGAACTCAGACAACACGTCAACCGCGAGCGTCACTCGGCACGCAGTTCACTAAGGACAAAACGTACGCGAAGTCTCAACGATTAGATAACACCGATTTGCAGCCTATTGGTCGACCGCGAACTCACGTATCGCTTCCAGCGAGACGATTTCCAGAGCACGTTGGTGCGTGGATTCAAGAACGACGCGTGGAGCGGCGTTGTTCTCGTATGCTTCCTGCCAGCGCGCGGCGCAGAGGCACCAGCGGTCTCCTGGTTCAAGACCAGGGAAACCGTATTCCGGCATGGGCGTGGAAAGGTCGTTCCCCGCGAGTTTGGAGAATTCAAGGAACTCGGCTGTCATTTCAACACAAACGGTGTGCGAACCATGATCCTGATCATTGGTGTTACAACAACCGTCGCGCAGGAATCCCGTCATTGGATTAGTGCTGCACGTCTGGAGTGCTTCGCCCAGAACATTGAGCGATTCGTTGGGGTCTGCTCTTGCAATCATCTGATGTCATCCACGTAGGGGTAAGAGCCTGCGGCGTCCAGCCCGTGCATCGGTGGTGTTTTGTGCCGTTCGGTTCGACGAATGAACTGAACGACGATTCATGAATCGATGGTCAAGCTATCGCGAAAACTGAGGTGTGTCGAGAGTGGTCGACTTGGGATTTGGTCACGCGCGAAGACTGTGAACCAATCTAAGGTGACCACATCGCCCGCATCGTGACGTGGAAGAGCGGCGATGATGTCAGCGCTCACGCGGGACAAACAGTGTGGCTGTCGGTAGAAATACGCGCCGCCGATTTGTTTTCGATCCGTTTCGAAGAATGAGAGAAATATTTTCCGCCTGTCCCATAGAATATCACTCGATAAGGACATTCCGCATGCAGATGAAGACGATCCGAAGATTGATGGCATTGTTGCTCGGCAGCCTCGTTCTAAATTACGTCCTGGCCGACGACGCGCCGGCCCAGCAGACGCTGCAGCCGATCAACGTCCTGCTCGTCGGCAACAGCCAGTGCCCGACAATTATCAGCAACAGAATACTGGAAAAAATCGCCGAGTCGGACCTGGGTGCGCGGCCTGTCAAAGTTGGCGGCTGCATCAAAGGGGGTGCGTCGTTGCGATCGCACTGGGACGCTGGAACGGGTGCAGGGACGGCGCGCGCGATGATCTCTGGCGGCGCGTGGGACTACGTCGTGGTGCAGGATATCTACAACGTCCAGGAGTCCGCCTTTCAGCCGTACGCGAGGCAGTTCCATGCGTTGATTAAAAAGACAGGTTTAAAGACGGTGCTGTTCGGCACCGCCTCGATCCTCAGTGACTATCCCAAAGGCTTCGAGCGACAGCATCGAATGCACTTTGCGATGGGAAAGGAACTCGGCGTCCCAATCGTCGACGCCAGCCAGGCTTACTTCCGGTACTTCGGCGTAACGCCATCGACCGAACGGCTTGAAAGTCTCTTCGCCACGGATAAGGCTCATCCGGGACTGTGGGGCTCGTACCTCTACGCCTGCATGATCTACAGCACGATCACGCAGCGGAACCCGATTGGCCTCGTCGCTCCCGAAGCCATCCCGGCCGACATCGCCAGGACGCTGCAAGAGACCGCGTGGGCTCAGCACCAGGAGACCGCAGCCGCATTAAAGAAGTGACCATGCCGCTTTCTTCGAGACAGAAAGCTAAGTCACCCCGTACGCTCAAAAAAATGAGATGGTCATCAAGTTCTTTGACAATCAGGAATTGAGTGGCCGATTCATCCATGAATGCGACCGCTGTTGTGTCTCAACGTTGCTGTCACTGCATCGCACAGCGTATTTACGAACGGCCCGTTCCAGCAATCGCTTACCAAAGCAAATCGTACGGCGCATGCATTCAGGTTTCAGAGAACCGAAAGGCCGCTCAAGATGAGCGCTCCAGTTTGGACTCTTCAGCCTCAGGATTATTGACGCTGTATTAGCACTCAAGTGCTCCGAGCAGGAATGACTCACGTTACATTCAACGACTACATACTTATCTACATGTTGTGCGTGCAAACTGACGAAGTGGAATGCCCCCGAATTCTGTACCAGGTCTTATGAGAGTTCGGATTGGGTATGTGGTTGAGTTTCTGCTGTCGCAGTGGCCTGCTGGAGTGGAGGGCGCAGCGGACTGAGCGGAAGCTGGCCACTGCGTCGCGAAGTCGCTGGGGGTCATGTAGCCGAGCGAACTGTGTGGGCCGATTTGAACAACGATAGTTTTATGGACCTTTATGTGGGAGATTACTGAGAGAAGTGAACGGTCGCTACTGGTTCTTATTAACGAAGGTGGAAAACGTTTTCGCGTCGAGCGGAGCATCATGCGACTCGTGGCGTGACTGCTTGCGATTTTGATCAGGATGGTGATCTCGACGTATACGTGTCCAACTATCGCTTACAACTGAACCTACTGTGGTTGAATGATGGAAAGGCCGGGTTCAGAGAAGTCGCGGGCGAGTATGGCGTGGCGCGTCAGAAATCAGGAGCAGCCACACACAATAGAACAGCGATTAGTCCTGTGGCATACCAAGCTGTTAAATCATTCTAATGCTGCCAGAAGCTCGCTGGATTTGAACGGCTTTGTGACAAAGCGGTCCATTCCGGCACGACGCGCTTCATCAAGGTGTTGCTGCATTGCATGGCCGGTGATTCCGACAATCGGAATATGTGTACCCCTCTCCTGCTCCATTTTTCGGATTTCAATTGTCGCCTGCAACCCATCCATTTCCGGCATCTGGAAATCCATGAACAGCAGGTCGAACGAGTGTGATGAGAATGCCGTAATCGCCTGCAGCCCGGTGTCGACCAGAGTTACAGTATGACCGGCCTTGGTCAGCACGATCGAAAAGATCTTCTGATTGGGGATGTTATCCTCAGCAACCAGGATTCTTAATGACAACGATGTGGCAGGATAGCAGTCGTTCGGTACAGCAGGGCTCTGCGGCCTGGGTTGCATTTCTAAAGCGACAATTGTGTTCATCAATTGCAGGTGCCGGATTGGTTTTGGAAGAAAAGCACAGCCTTGACCGAGTTGAGAGTCATTGATGAGTAACGCGCTGGGAGTAAGGACGATGATTGGAACCTGCGCATGAGATGGGACGTTTCGTATCTGTTCATTCTGTGCACGGACGCTGGTTGTGGGATCGTTAAGGCCCCAGATCACGAGGTCGAACTGTGATCCAGATTCAGCCGACTGACCTAACGTCGACAGTCCACTGTTGAAGTCATCGAGACAGACGAGCTTCATTCTCCAGGTAGAGAGAAGATTTTCCAGGGTAGCCCGGTTCATGTCGCCGTCGTCGATAATGAGTACTGCTTGATTCTTCAGTTTGTCCATGCCGGGTGGCATACTGACCGGGTTGTTCTGCTGGACTTCAATGCAGACCGTGAAGTGAAAGCGGGAACCCGTCGGATGATTTTTTTCCACCCATATGCGTCCTCCCATTAAGTCCACCAGTTGATGGGAAATTGCCAGACCCAGACCTGCTCCCTCATGGACCCTTGTCCTTGATCCGTCGACCTGTTCGAAGGGGCGGAAGATGATTTCCCATTTGTCCCTGGCGATTCCAATTCCCGTATCGAAAACTGTGACAAGCAGGTCCGTGTGTTGATCTGGCCGGGAAGAATCAGACTTGACGCCGCTGCAGGCGACAGTGACTCCCACCTCTCCAGCGGGTGAAAATCTGATTGCATTTGATAACAGATTGAGAAGCACCTGCTTCAACCGAAGCGAGTCCCCCACCAGGTTTTCGGGCACATCCTCCGTAATCGCCAGCGTCAGTTTGCTCCCCTGTTCATAGGCTTTTGTGGAGACCATGTCGATGACATCGCTGATCAGTTCACGCAACTTGAAGGGCTTGGAATGCAAACGCAGTGTATGGCTCTCGATCCGGGAGATGTCCAGCAGATCGCTGATAAACTGCATCAGGGAAGCTGCTGATCCCTCTAGGATGCGGAGGTATTCACTCTGCTGAGAAGTCAGGCTGGTATCCGATAAAAGCTCAGACATGCCAATAACTGAGTTCATTGGCGTTCGCAGTTCATGGCTGATGTTCGCCAGGAACAGGTCTTTGGCCTTGTTGGCTTCGATCGCGTTGTCACGCGCTGCACGCAGGTCTTGGAAGGCATTCTGGATCGCGTTTGTAAGGGAACGAATTTCCGTTGGTCCGGACTGGCTCAAGGTCTCAACGGACACCCCCTGAGAAATTCGTGATGGCGCGTCTGTGACGCTGGTTAAACGCTCCAGAGGGGTCACAATCTGCTGACGAAACCACGACCAGCCGACCATCACGACAAACAGATAGCACGCTCCGACCACAATTGTCATTTGAAGGGTATGTTGTCGTTCCAGCTCTGCCTGTAAATTGACCCGCCTGCTGCTTTTCTCAAAATTAATTTTGAGAAATTCAATGGCTGGTTCGATTGGTGTGGAGGCCACATCAATCTCATTAGTCAGAGCCAACAGTTCTGCTGGCGTCCACGCGGTTGAGGTCGGCGGAATTGCAAATCTGACAATCAGTTTCTGATTCTCGCGTACGCTCTCTCTGATCTGCTGCAGGACTATCTGGACTTCATTAGTTGCCTGTGCGGACAATTCCAGTTCGCTGACGATCGCGCTGAGCTTTTCCGATTGCTCAATACTGCCGTCAAGCAGATAGCTCGCTCCGCCACCGGTAATCAAATCACTGGTCATGAGATATTGCCGGGACCACTCTTCCAGTCGGTAAACCTGCTGAATTGCTACTGAGTTCTCGCCCAGTTCATGTTCGGTTTTCTGGATGGCGAAATAGCTCGCACCGATAAAGTAGGCCAGTCCGAGTCCACCCAGCGTACCACTGCCGACAAGAATGAAGAGCTGTGTATTAATTCTCATGAGATTAGACGTGGGGACGAATTTGTTATTCGGAAAAGAGTTAAGAGGATCTCTAAGCCATCGCACATCCAGGTTATCACATGATTTTCGCTTCGTGAATTCACATCTGAAGTGCAAAGCCGGCTTTGTTGAGAGTTTTCAGTGGAGTTAGATAGTTGAGTCTTTTTCGTAGTCGATTGTTGAGTCGCGCGGTCACGTATGCAAGGGCGTGGTGTGAGATGTCTCGGAAGTCGGTCTTCTTTGGGAAGTACTGACCCAGCAGGCTGTTGGTGTTCTCGTTCGTTGGATGGGTAGGGATGAGCGAAGTAGATCGTCATGGCGAGACGCTGACTTAGTCGTTTCATGGCTGACGCAACTTCTGCGGGACGCTGCGAAACGCTCGCTCTTTCGCTGCGTTGAGTCGAGCACTTGTGCCGTCCTGCATCTTTGCGGCGACGAGATATCCGCTCTTGCGTTCGACACAGGTCATGATCATGCCCGAGTGTCCTGCACCATGAACGGTGTCGCCCTCCCAGTCACCGAAGCAACGTCGAGAATCAACATCTGCAAGGCGTTCTTCGATGCTGATACGATTCCTGATGCGGCCTCGACCGTCCATGCCATTCCTGAGAGTGTCCCGTGCGAACCGCTTCGTTGATCTGAGGATCATCCATCTTCCGCGTGAGTGAACGCTCACGTCGACGCTTTGATGCTTGCTTGTGAGTGGTCACCGCTCGATAGCCCTGCGGGCTGCAGTTGCGACGCAACTCACGGCTGATCGTCGACGGCGAACGATCCAGGCGACGAGCTATTACCGTCGGTTCGCTGCCGGAATAATGCATCTGCGAGATGACTTCACGTTCCTCAAGTGTAAGCTGTTGGTACGACATAGCAGGGACCTCGTTGGACAGTGGATTGTTTACACCAACTTTTCAACCACCTGCGGTGTCCACTTTCCAGCAGCAAACCGACTTGAAGCCCCTTTCGCCCTTCACCATCGCCGCACACCCGACTTGTGATGGAGAAGGGCGAAAAAGGCGAACTTCCTTTTGTCCGAATCTGAGCTGATATCAGCTACGTTGCACTTCAGATGGGAATGCGCCGTCGTTGGGATTGCCGATGCAATAGGACAATCGCCAGAGGTCGTCCCCGTTCCGTCAATGAGTGCCACCGCCAAAGAGGGCTATGACACCAGCAGGTTTCCGAGTACTGAAACCGACTTTAATTTCTGACTCATGATTTTCATGAGTTACTCAAGCTGACTATGGAAGTTCCTGATCGTACTGCTGCATCCGCAACAGATTGACGTCTTCCATAATATGCTCGTTCAGTGTAAAATCGACCGGGAAGCATCACCTTATCTCCATGGACTGCGGTAAACTGCCGGTCTTTGTTTCGCAGAGTGGTAAAGTAGGATTCGACCCGGATCCGACCCGGATCCGAATAAAGGAAAAGCCGTAGGAAACACTCTCAAGAGGTTGTTAAGACTTCTCAGAGACGTTGTTCGCAGTGTGTTAGAAACCGTGTCACTATTTCTTCATGGTGATGAAAATCTCTACGCTGCTAGGTTGTTTTTACGGGTAATGCCCAGTGCTGGTAAATTTGCACTTATTGATGCGATGCAGGCATGAAAGTTAACACATTCCCGCTGCTTCTGTGGGGCATTCTGATGGCGGGACCCGTGGGTGGTTTCCCGTCGATGGCAATTTCGTCAGAAATTGGCCAGTTGCCGGTTCCCGATCAGCCCCGTGCTGAGGAACTTTCGAACCTCGGATCCGGATTATTGAAGGATACCACATCCGGGACGTCCCTCTCGGGAGTGCTGGAATCCCCGACGGGTAACTGGATTGAATTTGACGGTCAGGACGTCGCCGCCTCGAATTCCGGCGGAAACTGGGACGATAATCTCCGGTTCGCCATTGATCTTTCCAGCCGCTATGTCGTGCTGACGCACGGAAAGAAAGACTTTTCGCAGCAGTTCATCGGTATAGACCTGCATAAAGTCCTGGTCGGCCCTGACGGCGACTGGGGTACGTTCATCTTTCAGGGATACCTGACCCGGATCAATAATCAGGAGAGGCATCCCGCGGCATTCGAAAGTGATAATGACTGGGAAATGGTGTACCGCATCTGGAACCTCAACTACACGGCTCTGGCTGATGGGGAAATGAATTTCAAGCTGGGCAGGTTTGAAATCCCTTACGGACTGGAACATGACATCGATACTAACGGACACCTTCTTGACTATCTGAGTCTGCGGAACCTGGGTCTTAAACCGGACTGGGGTGCAACGATCAATGGTATACTGCCACATTGGCAATATGAGATCGGCCTGAGCCGCGGAACCGGAATTGAGTATACACAGCGCAACGACCCGTACATTGTTTCCGGCCGCATATCGACACCAGCGGAAGGGATACTGGTCATGGGGTTGTCGGGTTTTCATGGGCGGGTTGCGAATGCCGGTGCAGTTGCGAACGTACGTGCAGGACTCGCTGATCCGGCGGAACTGGGTGCCGTCGGAAGTATCGTGCGCCGTACTCGATTTGGGCTGGATGCGGCATGGTATACGGCCAGTCAATTCGCATTACTGGGAGAGGTGTCGGTTGGCCGGGATTATCGACAGGATGTCGTAAACGGGCTTGTGGAACTGGATTGGAACAGTCAGGACGAAACTGTTCTGCTGTACTTGCAGGGACGTTTTTTCAACCAGCGTTTTACGTCCGGCTGGGATGATGCTTTTGCGACACGTCTGGGAGTGCGTTATAATCCGGACAATCACTGGGATTTCAGTGCGCAGTACATACAGAATATTTCCGCGTTCCGCGCGGCACCGCATGATGCTGCAGTTGCGTTCCAGATTCGCTACCGATACTGAACCGACCAGTTTACCCAACGCGGGAAGATGTTATGAACAGGTGTTATCAGTTTCCCTTTTTTGTGGTAATTCTGTTCGGTTCGTCGATAACGACATCGACTGCAATGGGACAGGCGTTCTGCTCACTGCGGGATCCTGTTCGGCAGATTCAGTCGATCTACCCGAAGGCCTCATTTGAGACCATTGTGGACGTTGTCGACAGTGAAGCCAGAGTTGCTGTTTCGAGAAATCTCCCGCTGGAACTGCACTTCAACGAGTTAGGTCAGCATACGCTGTACAATGTTCTGGTCAATCGCAGCACGGTGGGTTTAGTCCATGTCCGGCCGGAGAAGTATCGGTATGGAATCATGGAAGTGCTGTGGGCATTTGACAGCGATCTGCGTATTCATGATTTCCGAATGCAACGCTGTCGAAGTGCAAACGCAAACCTGATTGATCGGAAGGAGTTCCGCGATCAAATTGTAGGTAGAGGATTTGCAGGCATCCGGGATCTGCTGGTCGAAGACTGCAGCCGGCTCAAACCGGGGAAACTAAATGTTCGACAGAGTGAACAGGATCTGGCTGCGGCTGTGTTGCGGTGTGCTTTGAAAACGCTGGTGGTCACCCGCGTTGTCTGGAAGAACCGTGTTGAACGGTTGAGGCTTGTCAGCATGGCGAAACACGCCCGGAAGTTCTTTCCGAATGGAAAGTCGTATCGAACAGCAGTTGTTCCGTACACTAAAAGGGTGCAGGACGAACTGACACAGGAACGAGTGGAAAAGGAACTTGATATCAGACGCGATTCCGTCGCGATACTGCAGGTGGTGGATGGGAATGGGGGCGTGGCGGGAAATATTGTAAGTGCGGACTGGGAGAAAATGCCGGTTGACCGTGTTCTCTACTGGGTTGTAGGGCAGGACGGGTCAATTGTTGATATTACAGTGGGTAATGGTTGGCCGAGTGAAGAGATTGCCGGGTTGTTTCAAAGAATGAGGGGCAAGAACCTGGCTGCGCTC
>CALGTK010000255.1 GCA_937904325.1 uncultured Planctomyces sp. | reverse complement strand
GTAAACCGAGTAATTCGGCTGACGATGAAATTATCAGTGACGAAGCGCACGTCGATCTAGGGCAATTGTTGCTGGACGGCGAAGAGTCTGAGGCCGGCATCGAAGCAGCAACTGAGAAGTCGGAGAAGCCAGAATCGACCGATTCTGAGAAGAATGAGGATGATGCCGATCCGGAACCGGTCTCGCAGCAGGACGAACTGGTTCTCGAAGACCAGGATGCGAAGAAGGGAAGCGCAAATAAGATCTCGTCGAATTTCGATCTGACATTTGGAGGCGGAGCTGGACCTGTCGCCGCCGCTCAAGCTTCAACACCCGGTGCGACTCCACGAAGAAGTTCAAGTGGCTCAGGGAGCACCATTTCAGCAGTGCCAGTCGACGTCGCAGGAACACCGCAGGCTGCCAACGGAATTACTGAATCAACGACGTCCGATCCTCAACCGTTTGACGGCGAACAGGTTGTCATCCGATACGACTTCCGAGGATTCGGCGGCTACCAGAACGAAATAACCGCAGCTGAAGAAGCCAGCGCGGAAGCCGCATTCGACAAATGGGAACAGGCAACAGACTACCGCGTTGCCTTCGTACAGGACACGGCCGCTCCCGATTCTGAAGTCGTAATTATTTACAAAGGGGCGCTGGAAGCTGTTGGCCAGGAAAGCTCACCCGGTGAAGTACTCGGTCTTGGCGGAACGATTGAAACACAATTCGATTCCGGCGAAAGCGAATTCCAGCGGATCATTCTTGTCGACCATACCGAGAATCTTGACGCCGGCATCGACAACGGAAACCCTGACGGTACGTTCGACTTTGGAACGATTGTCGGCCACGAAGTTGGTCACGTGATCGGGCTGGAAGACTCGACGACCGGCACAACCGGCGACATTATGTACCAGAATTACGACCGCGAGCGAGGTATTGAAACCTACGAATATGCCGTCGACACATACGGGCTTGATCAGATCGAGGTTGAATCTCCTGAAGACGCTGCGTTGCATGGCCTGCACGCAATGTTTACGGATTATCCGCAACTGACCGCTGCCGAAGTTTCTTCGATTCTTGACTACGCGACTCAGGTTTCGACGAGCGACGACGCCATCATTGCGATCGTCGACCGCGGCGGAAACATCCTCGGCGTGCGAGTTGAGGCTGGCGTCGACGCCGGACTTCAGGCCGACCCGCAGTTACTGACGTTTGCGATCGATGGAGCCGTCGCGAAAGCTCGCACGGCCGCGTTCTTCTCTAACGGTGATCCGGTCAACGGCACGTTCGCGCCCCTGACGTCGAGGCTCGTCCGGTTCATCAGTCAGTCGACGGTGACGTTCCGAGAAGTCAATTCGAATCCAAACAGCAACGATCCGTTCTTCGAAGGACCGGGCTTTGTTGCTCCGATCGGCCTGGGCGGCCACTTCCCACCGGAAGTTGCGTTCACGCCACCCGTCGACCTCTTCGCCATCGAGCATACGAATCGCGATCAAAGTATTCATCCGGGTGAAGATGGTGAACGAGGCACCGCCGACGATATCACACTTCGAAATCGATTTAACATTGACACCGCCTTCGTTCCGCTCGACACCGATGGAGACGGCTTTGCAGATAACCCCGACCTGAACAACGATATGCTGGCGGATAGCCTGCGGTTGAACTCGCCCGATTCTTACGGCTTTGCATCCGGAGTATTTCCGGAAGCACAGGCCCGCGGTATTGCGACTCTGCCCGGCGGCGTTCCTTTCTTTCGTGACACAAACGGCGACGGAGTTGGTGAGACGCTGATTGGCGGCATCGGAGTCTTCTTCCCAGGCACTGACGGAACGGCCATCTTTGAGCAGAACTTCCAGGCGGGGGTCGGGCAGACAGAGAACGCTCGCAACAACGCTCCCAAGGTGCTCGAAGCTGAGTTCATCGCTGTCGTCGCGGCAGGCGGTAGCAACGGCGGGAACGGTATCGTACCCGGAGCCAAACCTCCGATTCACCCAGTCGCTGATCTGGATATCCCGTTCGGACGGCTTGACCTCGTCGGAATCCAATTGGAAGTCATCGGACCAACCGCGGGAATTCTCGGTCTGCGGGATTTGATCAAGTTCGGAAATCAAAACCTCGGGCCACTAACCGGCGCAGTTAACGGAATTGACCAGCCTGTTAACGTGGGCGGTGACCTGGCCATCAATGGAGAGTCGGTGCCGTTTGGCTGGCTCGTCATGCCGCACGACGGCGGAGACTTTGACGGTACACCCGGACCGGACATTACGGCGGCGGAAGTCGAGCAGATCATCAATACCGCTGTGGCCGAAGCGAATCTTGTTCGCGCCGCCGTCCGACTTCCGATCAGTAGCCGAACGAGAATGGTCATGTCAGTTACCGACACGTCCGGCGAAGTGCTCGGGCTGTTCCGAATGAGAGACGCAACGGTGTTCTCAATCGATGTCGCCATCGCGAAAGCTCGCAACACGGCCTACTATGCTGACGCCTCAGCTTTGCAGCCCATCGATCAGATTCCAGGTGTGCCAGCCGGAACGGCATTTACCAACCGAACGATTCGGTTCCTGGCCGAACCGCGTTTCCCGGACGGCATCGATGCTGGGGCACCGAACGAAACGTTTTCGATCCTGCCAGACATTGCTGACGCGACAGGCCTGCCAATCGGTGGACAGTCAAACGGGGCGGCGCTGGTCGAGACAAACGCTCCGATTAACATTAGCGCATTCGATTCGGTGCTGGGCAACGACGCGTTTCATCCCAACACAAACTTCCGTGACCCTGGCGACGGAGCGGTCGGTACTGGCGATCCACTGACGGACCGAAAACGAAACCAGAACGGGATCGTCTTCTTCCCGGGCAGCACGCCGGTTTATGGTTCAAGTGGGCAATTGATCGGTGGATTTGGCGTTTCTGGTGACGGTGTCGATCAGGATGACGTGGTAACCTTTGCGGGCGCTCAAGGATTCCTTCCCCCGGATGCCGTCGTACGGGCCGATGAAGTCATCGTGAACCAGGTGCGGCTGCCTTATCAGAAGTTCCTGCGAAATCCTCACGGCTGATCGCTGAAGAAGATTGCGACTGCTGCTTGAGTTTTCGTCGCGAGGCTTCAGGCTGTCGGCTGGTTCTGTGACGTCTCGCAGAGTCTCGACAGGGTGGTCGCGATGATTCCAGGGAAGTATCGATCCTTTGTGTTTGCCGGCTTGCTGCTGAGCCTTGAATCGTCTTACACGACGGCAGAGGAACCAGAACCAAAGCAGGGCATCTTCACAAAACTCAAAGAACGGCTGGATATCAACCCGCGGACGAGCTTCTTCGGTCAGCACAAATGGAAATATAAAGAGGCTCCGAATAACTGGGCGCAGCTCCGGCGAGCCGGCAATCCACAGTGCATCGCTCCGTGGGCAAGCTGCGAAAACGACCGCCACTACACTGGCTACTACATTGGCGGTGGAGCCACGTTCGGCGGCGATGCGAGAGTCTGTCGTCGGGAAGGAACCTGGGGCTGGGACTACGCTCCATGGTGGTCGAAGGTCAAACTCGGCTGGTTCCACGGCCGTCGCTACCAGGCCGGGGAAGGTCAGTATCAGCCTGACAAAGAACGAGTCAGCAACCCACTCAACGACTTCACGAACCCGTAGGCCGTGTGAATTTTGTTTGCTTGAAACAACGGCGTGAACAATTCACGTAAGTATCTTGTCAGAATAAACTTAATGGCTCTTGTAGTCAGGTCTGCCAATTTGGCGTGAGCAACCGTTCTGGCGAGGATCTGCGGCCGAAATGCGAACCTTGCAAACGCAATTTGGCGTCAGTATCGTACTGGCCGTTCGTTGAGAAGAGCTCTTGCGTGATGACTCTTCGAAGTATGAAACATGGTGGGTATAGCTCAGTTGGTTAGAGCGCCGGATTGTGATTCCGGAGGTCGCCGGTTCGAACCCGGTTACTCACCCCTTGGCTCAGTAAGGACTTACGTCGTTTCTGGGCCATTTCTTTTTTAGCAACCAAATATTGTACACCCTTCTCTAAACCAATTGGTGCGAAATTCAGTCCGTCAAGCAGTTCTGGATACTTCTTCTGTTCGACGTGCCGATACATTTCAGACTCCTTTTGTGTGCGGTGGTTTACGAAGGCCATTGCTTTTTCGACCGTCTGCCCTTTCGTGCCAGGCAGAGTCAGCAGACTGTGCCTGTGCCAGCCTGAAACCAAGGCAAAAGCGAAATGGAGCGGGCTTATTCAGGCACGACAACGTCATCACACGTTGGATTCACTCACAAGTCCGTCAAGCACATTACTGCCGAAGTGTCTTAGACTGGAGAGACCGTGTACTACCACGTGTCTGCTTGAAAACTGTCTCTGCCACACGTCGCACTTGAAAAATGCAGCAGCCTCAAATGTGGCTATTCAACTTTATTAATAAACTGGCAGGCCTAACGTGCTTCTTGTTTGGCCTGCTGATGCTGGTGACTCTCCCGGTGCCTTTCGATTGGTCAGACCCTTCGCCCTGGCCAGGCCTCGTACTTTCTACCCTCATTGGTTTTCTGTTTCTCTGCATTGGCTGGTTGAAGATGGCAGAAAAGAGTTGTTGAATTTCCCTCCAATCAATTGTTCACCTTTGATGCCCGCGCTGCGAGACAACACTCGAATCGGAACGACGCCGCGAACAATGCGAAGCAGCGTTGAGGTAGCCCGGCCATGTTTTACCCTGTGACTGACAGAAAAAACGTCCCCCCATCCTTCGAGCAGCGTTCCGAAGGCACGACGTAGCCGAGTTGACCTGCCCCCATTAATCGCGACCGGTTTTTGAGTGGTAAACTCAGGAGTTTGGTCTCAGATGGAGAGTGACGATATGCCACGGAAGAGATTCAAGGCAGAAGAGATTATTTAGAAGCTTCGAGAGGCAGAGTTTTTTCTTTCTCAGGATAAGGATGTTTCTGAAGCCTGCCGTCAGATCGGCGTGACCGACCAGACGTATTACCCCTGGCGTAAAGAGTACGGTGGAATTCGTACTGATCAGGCGAAGCGTTGTCGGAAGGGCGAGTATGTGCGTGATACTCTGGGACGTGATCGTGTTTCAGAGTGTCGAGCGTGTTGTGTTCTCGGCCAGTCTCGATCGACGCAGCGTCGGACGTTGCATATCCCAGACGATGAACCTCGCCTGGTGCAATGAATGAGCCGCCGGACTGCGACACGTCTCTCAGACCCGTGGCAGCATTTCGACGACCCTTTCAGTTCGTCCTGACGAGATAGCATCACTCTCTGGCTGACTACTGTTCTGGCTCAGCGAGCAGTTTCTCAATTTCATCGTGCAGAGCCTTGGCAGATGCCGGTCCGCTCCCGACCCGGATCAGTCGAATTTTTCCATCACGACCAATCAACACAGCCTGAGGAATCCCTCTGACGCCAAATTGCGTTTGAAACGTACTTTTCGCTGGAGTGACCATCAGCCGATGCGTCAGCTGATGATGATCGGCAAACTGTTTGATTGCCGCCAGTTCCGCTGCCGCTGTCAGCTTCGGGTCCCGCTTAATGCGTTTACCTTCCGAATCCCAGTCATACTTGTAGTAGCGCGTGGCCCCAATGATGACCAGCCCTCTGTCGGCATACTTTTCATTCCACTCAATCAAATGCGGAAAGGTGGCGATACAGGGGCCACACCAGACGGCCCAGAAGTCCAGCAGCACGACTTTCCCGGTTAGGTCTTCCTGCACCAGCGGCTCCCCATTGACCCATGCCTCAGCATCCAGTCCGATGGCATCGGTGCCGTACAGTGCCAGATGTTTTTTGCCTCCTGCAATTCTGGCCGCGACGGACTGCAGGCTCCGTTTGGCATTCGGGAGAACACTTTTCATTTTCGCATTTTTGGGATCGATTCCTTTAACATGCTGATTGAAGGATTCCAGTAGTTCTTCCGCCCTGTCGAGATTCTCAGAACTGAGATCCGACACCAGTGTCGAAATCGAGTAAGTGTGAGCTGACAGACTGGCGGCGAAAAGACTCACATTTTCGTTCTGTTCCCCTGCCAGTGCTGCCACCGCCTCCAGATATGTGTCTCGAAGCTTTACGAATTGATCAGGGGCAGCCGAGCTTGCAACCCGTACCTGTGCAAAGCTGGTGCTGGTATACCACTGCATTACGGAACTGTCTTTCGGATTGTCTTCAAGTGCTTTCCTGGCTTTGGTGGCTTCAGCCGTCACCAGTTCGAAAGCGTCATTCGGCCGCTCCGCAGCGATGAGCATGGCCTTGTTGTAGATCAAAGACGAATAACCACTGGACAGCCCTGGATTTTTCCCATCGTTCGCCTTGTCGATGGCGACCAGAATCTGGTCCAGCTTTTCTCTCGCCTGATCAGCCTTGCCTGTTCTCCGCATGATGTTCAGCATCGAAGAGGTGTATCTCGGAAGAGACGCCGCCAGGCCAGGCTTTGTCGGGAGTTGTTTAACAATCCCGTCGACAATCGTAGTGATGTGACGTTCAGCGTCTTCATATTTTCCGCTCCGGGCGTAGGCGATATATCCCTGATAGCGGATGGTTTGCAGACGCAATGATTCTGGAAAACGCGACTCCAGCTCCTTGATTCCCTCTTCTGCTTCCTCGAACTTCTTTGCCTGGAACGCAGCCGCGGTCGAATTGAACAGTTCCTGTTCTGTGGCAGTTTCTGTTTTCTCTTCGTCTTTTTTGTCGACATCCTGAGCGACGATGGAAACGCTGAAACAACTGATCAATGCTCCGATCAGGCCCAAAGTCAATATCTGACGCATAAGTGTTTCTCCTGGTGGTTGTTTTCCAGCGATAACGGGCTTCAGCATCCGGAACGATAAAACTAGTCGGACCTGCCCCAGAATTATCAATCGCACATAGTATAGAGGATCATTGCACGCTCAATTCTACGCTCAGGGATGGAGTTTCGACTAAACTTCCAAAACTCATAATAATGCTTGTGCTCGTTTAATGGCCTTATCTGGTCATAACCAGACACTTACATACCAACGATGTTCGACAACCAATAAGGGCCAACCGGCACGGTCTCGACATGCGCGGGTGTTCAATCTCGGTGATCGCCAGGATCTGCCGATGCCAGGGTAAGTACGTTACGGGTCCGCTCATCCGGAAGACGTGACACTTCCTCTTATGTTTGATCGATGAGTCTTTTTGTGAAAGTGAGTCAATCAGACCGAAGTCACTGTTGGTTTCTGGATGGATTTGAGAATTTCTGGAGATTCCTGTAATGGATCGTCTGTTTTCGACAATACTCAGACGTGATGAGCGATTCGGATTCCGTACAGCAAATGACAATCGAGTGGACTCGAGCTCAGCCTTCTGTGGCACGGTTCGTTAGCAGTTTCTTGCGCGACCGGGGCGAGGCGGATGACGCGTTGCAGGAAGTCGCGCTTGTTATTGTCGAGCGATTCAAGGATTGGGACCCTGAACGGCCATTCGTCGGATGGGCTCTGGGAATCGCGCGACGCGTAGTCATGACTCATCTGCGACTGAAATATCGGGATCATCAGATCCAATTTTCGGACGCGGTCGATCAGGTCGCTGCATCTTTTGAGCGACTTGAGCCTCAGGCTGAGCTGATGAAGGATTCGCTCGCTGACTGCCTGAGGCAGGTCAGGGGACACAGTCGCCAGGTCCTGTCGCTGCGTTACACCGAAGGCCTTGAACTGACGCAGATTGCAGAGCGGTTGGCGATGACAGCAAGCAACGTCGGAGTATTGCTGTATCGCACTCGTGTCACTCTCAGGAAGTGCATCGATGGGCGACTCAAAGTGGGGAGGCCGTCATGACTGAAATGGATAGACTGATCGACCGTTATCTCGATCGTGACCTCGACGACGACGAGTTAGCTGACCTGTTTGAGTGGGTTGCGGCTGACTCATCGAATGCCGACTTCTTTGCGAGACAGACGCTGCTGGATCAACACACTCGTGAGCTTCTGGATGATGGAGAGGTTCAATTGTTCGTCTCCGAAACGTCTGAGCGGGACCACAAACCCCGACATCGAATCCAGTGGATCGCCGCAGCGTTGATGGCGGTCGCTTTACTGCTGATTGCAGTGTTTCATCCAGACGACGATGGTCATGATGTTCGACCGGAAAATGTGATCGCCACGGTTGCCTACGAATCGCACGCGCGACTGTCTGATCGAGAGTGCTTTGCAGGAGATCTGATTGGGATTGGCGTGCTCGAACTCGAAGTCGGAATCGTTCGCCTCGACTTCACGAATGGTGCGATGGTGACTCTGCAGGGACCGGCGAGGTTCGAGATTATTGACGGTGCAAGAACGCGGCTCGACAGCGGTATTCTGACCACGTCGATCCCAGAGTCCGCTGTCGGTTTTGAAGTGCTTACGCCAGCGATGGAAGTCGTTGATCTCGGCACTGCGTTTGGGGTTTCCGTGGGAACAGACGGCGAAACGGATGTCTTTGTTTTTGAAGGTGAGGTCGAGGTCAACCTGTCCGAGAGTGAGGACGCACCTCAGCTTGTCCGGGAGGGCAACGCCGTGCGGTCCAGACCTGAGGCCGATTCCATTGATTCTGTGAACTATGCGACCGAACGATTTGAAGACGCGTGGCCGGTTACTTCCGGCGTTCTGCAGGCAACAGGCCTGATGAAGTTTGTTTCGCCCGGTCCCGATTTTGTTCCGGGAAGGTATGAGGACAGCGAGCACATTCTAGTGTTTCCTGAGCGTTCGCACATCGTTCTGGAGTCGGACATTGACGTCAATGTGACGGAACCGGGGCAGTATGCCCGTGTTCGCCGACAGGATAAACGTCCTATTGCTGCCGGGCAGGCGGTTCGCAGTTATCTGCTGCAACTCAACCCGATCGGTGAGTTCACCAGAGAAGAGTCCGAGGGCGCACGAGTCATTGGCCAGATCACAATTGATCGACCGATTCTCGGGTTGATCGGCCGGACGACGCTGTTGACCAGAACGGATGCACTACTCGGACATCCGCTGGGAAACTACGGAAAGGCACGTCGCGGTATCGAACCACCCCGTCCGGAAGATCTATCAGACTCCGGACGTGACTTTGTGACGCTCAGTCCCGACCGTCACACACTATCGCTTGACCTCTCGGCGAGCTCAGCCGTCGACCAGATTCGTGTGATCGTTTCGGAGTCGGCTGTACCTCACCCGTAGGACTCATGTCCGAGTCACGTACGAATCCTCAACACGCCACGCACGCAATATGAAAACACCAGTCACGGCAATTCTCGCCACTCCAATACTCTTGCTCGCCAAGTTTTCCAAATGCACCTCAATGAACTGGAGCCGTACAATGCGAGCTACTCCGATCCTGCTGTTGATCGTTGTCGGCTGCAGCCAGGTCACGACTGACGAAGAGTCTGTCCAGAAAGCAGATTCCAAAAGCCAGAGTTCGACGATCGACGAACAACTCGTCGCCAGCAATGCTCCGAACTATCAACAGGCTTCGAACGTCACCACGCCGAACAAGCCTGGAAAACAGCCTGGGCTTAATCGCGATGGGATGCGGATGATCAAAGAGATATCCCGCAAAGAATCGAAGCCTTCACATCGTAAAGGGGCAATGCAACGTCGAAGGAAACAGCGGCCTTCGGATGACCAGTTCGACGATGTCGAAGACGACAGCATTCTTCCAGATGAAAATGGACAGCAGGCGAAAGACGAACTCGCGCTTGACGCTCCAAAGAGCAATCCGCCTTCGGTGGAGGGCTCCGCGAATAAACCGGTTAACGATAAGGACAGTCGGACTGGTCAGCAGACAGCGGCTGCCGACCAGATTGACTCGATCATTCGACTTGATCTGAAGAAGCACGAACTACAACCGAATCATCCGGTCAGCGATGTTCAGTTCGTCCGCCGCGTGTATCTGGATGTGATTGGCCGAATTCCGACTGATAAGGAACTTGGCAGTTTCTACGCCGACACCCGCGAAGACCGTCGAGCCAGCTTGATCGATGAGCTGCTGGAGTCTCCCGGCCACGAGTCTCACATGTTTAACTGGCTGGGAGACATGCTCCGTGTCAAGGACGACTACTACCGCATCGGTAAGACCTGGACCTTTCACACATGGCTGAAGTCACAACTTCGAGAGAATCGTCCGTGGGACGAACTGGTCCACGACATGCTGACCGCAGAGGGCCGGCTTGGAGAGAATGGAGCCACCGCGTACCTCTTGCGCGATGCCAGCATGCCGCTGGACAGCCTTTCCAACACACTGACCACTTTTCTGGGGGCCAATGTTGCCTGTGCTCAGTGCCACGACCATCCCTTCGCCGCATGGACTCAACGCGACTTCTACGAAATGGCATCGTTCTTTGGCTCAACGGCCTTTGAGCGTGTCGACACTCGCAAGCCGGCGATAACGCTTCGAGATGAACGTTTCTCGAAAGCGAATCTCGTCACCTTGCTTCAGCCGAATATGGAACGAGTCGTCTTCGACGGCACTCGCTCGACAGTGTTCCCTGAGGACTACGCGTATGACGATGGCAAACCCGGCGGGAAAGTCAGCCCGCGATTTATCACATGGGATGATGAAAAGGGAACACCTCTGACTGGTAAGCGTCCGCAACGACTCCGACAGCACTTCGCGGACTGGATGACCTCAGCCGAGAACCCGCGTTTCGCCGCTGCCATTGCCAATCGGTTGTGGAAGAAATTCTTTGGGGTTGGGGGCAAAGAGCCGGTCACAGATCTCGATGTCCTGGAAGACGCCACAAATCCGGAACTGCTGCAGTTCATTGCAGATTTGATGAAGGATGTTGATTTTGATCTTCGAGAATTCCAGCGCGTCGTCCTGAATACAAAGACGTACCAGCAGCAGGCCAGCGTGACGCCAGCTGAGGGCGAAGACTTTCGATTCCCTGGCCCGTTGTTACGTCGTATGACGGCAGAGCAGACGTGGGACTCCATTGTTCTTCTCCTGCGAGGCCCGGAGATCGACCGACTGAAGACGGATAATGCTCCGATGGTGAAACGTCTGGTCTTTCCGTTCGAATTCACACACGACAGACAAGGTATCGCGAAAGACCGAAAGAAGATTTTCGACTTTGCAACGACACTGTTGCCTGGTGGAAAGGTTTAGAAAGGTGACGGCGGTCGCGGGTTGTTCATGGGGGCCGGCAAAGGACGGAAAGTCAAACTGCGCGGCGAGAAGTCGTGGTTGCGGGCTTCAGAACTGCCGCAGCCAATGCCACCAACCCACTTCCTGCGAATCGCAGGTCAGTCGGCTCGTGAGGTTGCCGATGATGGATCGATCGAAGGCGGCATTACCGAATCATTGGCGATGATGAACGGCGAAGTCGCAAAGAGTCTTATGACCGACTCGTTGGTCATTAAGGCAACCCGAAGAAAGAACACGCAGGTTGAGCAGATCGCTCTCCTTTACCGCACATGCCTGTCACGGCCTCCGCGCATGCAGGACACGAAGCAATGCATTGCCGCACTCAATCAAGGGCTCGACCTGGGCGACATCGCCTGGGCTCTGTTGAACTCCCGCGAGTTCATGTTCATTCAATAGACATCACCCGTCCGTCATTTACTAATTGATCACTTAACGGTCCGATCCGACATGAAACAACTCCTAAACTCTTTAGACACACCAACGCGGCGGCAGTTTGTAGAACGCTGTGCCGCGACTTCGTTCGGCCTGAGTATTGTTCCAGCGGCACAGCTCATGGCTGCAGAATCGGCAGCTCAGAAGCCTGCCGCGTTCGGAAAAGCGAAGAGCGTTATCTGGCTCATGCTTGGCGGTGGCTTAAGTCACATCGACTCGCTGGATCCGAAACAGGGCAAGTCCAAAGGCCCGGCCAAGGCGATTAATACATCAGCCGACTTCCAGGTCACCGATTTCTTTCCGAAGTTCGCTACAGTCGCAGATCGCGTCTGCGTGATCCGCTCGATGGAAGCGAAGATCGGTGTCCACAAGCCAGCGCAATACTATATGCGGACGGCTTACGAACCTCGCGGCACAATACTACACCCCAACCTCGGGGCCTGGGGTTCTCACTATCTCGGACGCAGCAGCAAGACCTTGCCATCAAGCGTCTGCGTCAACCGCCGTTCCGACCAGGGGAACGGCTTCTTTCCCTCCAGCTACGCACCGCTCGCAATTGGAGATCCCAACCAGGGGATCAGCGACGTCAGATCGATCGGCGACAAATCGAATGCAAACAAACGACTGAGATTGCTGAACGGAATCGACGCCGACTTCCGGAGGAAATTCAATGACAAGGGCGTCAATGCCTACAACGGCTTCTATGACGATGCCCTCGCACTGATGAAGAGCAAGGAGCTGAAAGCTTTCGACCTGTCGGGCGAGTCTGAAGAACAGCGGGCTGCCTATGGCGATAACTCATTCGGTCAGGGGTGCCTGCTCGCTCGCCGGCTGGTTGATTCCGGTGTCCGTTTCGTCGAGGTGAAGCACGACGGCTGGGATCATCACAAGGCGCTGGCCGACGAAATGGGCGACGTGGCACCGGTCTTCGACCAGGCATTCGCAACACTCATCACCGACCTTGAACAGCGCGGGATGCTGGACTCAACACTGGTCGTCGTCGCGACGGAATTTGGTCGTAAACCGGACTTCGATGGTGATGGGCGCAGTCATCACCCGGTCTGCTTTTCAACCGTTCTCTCAGGTGGAGGCGCAAAGGCGGGGTTTGTCTACGGCAAAAGCGACGACGCTGGATACTACGTTGACGAAAAGGCCGTCTCGATCGGAGCCTTTCACGCCAGCATTGCATTCGCAGCTGGTATGGAAATCGAAACGCCGGCCATATCGCCTTCCGGTCGCCCCATGACCGTCGGTGACGGCGAAGAGCCCATCCTGGAGTTGTTCGCATGACGACAAAACTATCAGTTCACGCAGATTGAAAACCTGATTCAACTCACCCTATCCATTTAAACCTGAATAATAACCATGAGACTTCGACACGTACTGAAAGCACTGATCCTCGGTTTGATCCCAATGCCCTCCATCGTCCTTGCAGACGAGAAACCAAACATCGTCATCATTCTCACAGATGATCAGGGCTATGCCGATGTCAGCTACAATCCGCACTCCCCGCCAGAAGTCAGCACACCGAATATCGATGCCCTCGCACATTCGTCCGTCATCTGTACTCAGGGCTATACCAGCGGGCACGTGTGTTCGCCGACTCGTGCGGGACTCATGACAGGCCGTTATCAGCAACGATTCGGAATCTATACAGCAGGCGAGGGAGGCTCAGGCGTTCCGCTTGATGAAGTGTTTATTCCTCAGCGACTGGGGCCTGCCGGTTATGTCTCGGGTGCATTGGGTAAATGGCATCTCGGACTCACTGAAGAGTACCACGCCATGAATCGAGGGTTCGATGAGTTCTATGGCTTTATGGGACGCGGGGCACATCCCTACTTTGACCACTCAGACATGGACCACCCCATTTATCGTGGCCTCAGTCCCATTAAAGAAGAAGGCTACCTCACGAGTCGAATCACTGAGGAAGCGGTCGTTTTTATCAACCGCCACAAGGAAGATCCTTTCTTCCTCTATGTCGCATACAACGCAGTGCATGCTCCACCGGAAGCACCCGAAGAAGACATCAGGAATGTTACCGGCGACAAAACACGCGACACGCTCATGGCCATGATCAAGCATCTCGATATGGGAGTTGGCGAGATTGTGAACTCGCTGAAGAAGCACGACATTTTTGACAATACACTGCTGATCTTTCTCACGGACAATGGCGGTTCCGGTGCCATGAGCGCCAACAACGCACCGCTTCGCGGCTTCAAGCAGATGGACTACGAAGGCGGAATTCATGTCCCGTTCATTGTGTCGTGGCCGGCTCAACTGGAAGGCGGGAAAAAATGCGACGTTCCCATGTGGTCGATCGATCTGTTTGCTACGGCTCTCGACGCTGCCGGGCTTCCTATGCCAAGGGAAAACGAAAAGCCTCTGGACGGTAAGAGCATCCTGCCGGCCCTCAAAGGTGAAACCGACAAACTCCACGACGACTTGTACTGGAGTTCTGCGGGTGCCAATGGAAAGTGGTCCATTCGTTCCGGAGATTGGAAACTTGTCGCACAGAAAGATCGTATTGAACTCTTCAATCTTGAAAAAGATCTCAGCGAAACCACCAACCTTGCTGCAAAACACCCGAAAGTGGTTTCCGAACTCAAGGACAAATACAACGCATGGCTCGACGAAATGGCAGACCCGGTAAGCAAGCAGGAAAAGCGCTGGAATCCTGATGCCGGTGCACCAGCCAAAAAAATGTCGAAAGAAGAAAAGAAAGCGGCTCGCGAAAAAAAGAAAGCCACACGTACTCAAAGCACGCGAAGCAAAGTAGAGAAGTGCGATTGTCGAGAAATGTAAGATTTCAGCATCAAATGCGCCCGGGAGCGGTAGCGAACGGAAGAGCCAACGAGAGTTTGTGGTCAAGTGGAGACGCTTCGGACTTGAAGTCGTTCTTCAAAACACTGAATAGATAACATGAAAAAAAAATTTCGTATCCTCAGCCTGTTCTCACTGATACTTCTGGTGTCGGCATCCTTCGCTGACGCTCAGGAAAAACCGAACATCGTTTTCGTCCTCGCCGATGATCTTGGCTACGGTGATCTTGGTTGCTACGGCCATCCCTATGCGAGAACGCCCAATATCGACGGCCTCGACAAAAGCGGGACGCGGTTCACCCGGTTCTACGCCACGGGAGTAACCTGTCAGCCCAGCAGAACGGGCTTCATGACCAGCCGGCATCCTCGCAGTTTCGAGCGTCGGATCGGAGACTTCGGATTCGATGGCCGCGCGACAATCACGCAACTACTCAGCGACAACGGATACGCGACCGGGCATTTCGGCAAGTGGCACATCGGCCCTGGGGAAAACGCGCCGAAGGCATCGGAAAAGATTCCACCAATGCCTGATTACGGCATTGATGAGATCAAGGTTCTCGGCAGCCTGAAGGACAGAACAAAGGGGCGTGACGACAACACGTTCGAGGCGGCCATCGACTTCATCCAACGTCACAAGGACGAGCCATTCTATGTCAACGTGTGGGCTCATATTACGCATTTCAGCATCCCATCGGACACCGTGTTTGCCGAGGAGTTTAGTGCTCTGAAGGTTAATGAATCACTCTTCGGCCCCTACATGAAAGCCAACAAGTTCGACATCTGCAGAGATGAATGGGGACTGAGTGTCGATGCCTGCATGAAGAACTACCTCGCTGACGTCTGGAGCCTGGACTTAGCGATCGGCCGGTTGCTGAAGAAACTGGATCAGCTGGGGATTTCGGAGAATACGATCGTCGTCTTTTCCAGCGACCAAGGCCCCGCGAGAAACACGCTCAATACATCGAAAGCCAACCAGGTCGGTGACACGACTCGCGCGAACATGATGGGGTGGCCGAAAGGGCTTCGTGGCGGGAAGCATGAGATGTATGAAGGCGGAGTGCGCATTCCCTTCATCGTCCGCTGGCCGGGCAAGGTTCCTGTTGATACGGTCAATGAAACCAGCATTCTCTCCGGTTTGGATTTCCTGCCAACCTTGTGCCACCTCACCGGCACGCCTTACGACAAGGATCAGTTCGAGGGACTGAATGTTGCTGATGTCTGGCTGGGAGACGAACGGAATCCGGAACGCCTTCTCCACTGGAAGAAACAGTATCCGACCGCCCTGGACGGCGAATGGAAATACCATGTGAACCGAAGTAAGGGTGACGAGCTCTATCATCTGGTGAATGACCCGAACGAAACCACGAACGTCATTGCCGAGAACCCTGAAAAAGCAGCGACCATGCTCAAGGCGATCACGGCTTGGGACGAATCCCTACCGCCCCTGCCCGGAAGGGCGGCGCCGCCAATACGGAAGGCTGCGGCGGAGCGCTCCGAGAAGGCCTTAAAGTCGCGCACACCTGGTAACCCGAAGCGTAAGCGAGGGAAAAACGATGCTGCCCCAACCGTCACTGACGCGTCGAGTCACCCGAAGACAACGCCAGATGCAAAGGCGGAAACAGAATCCACCACCTATCCCTGGCAGAACTACACCGGACCGCTGCAACAGAACTGGTTCGAATTGCACGACGGGTTGAAGAATTCGCAGTACATCTTCGAGACGACCAAGCAAGGCACGGTCGCCTTTGTCGGTGGTTCCATCACTGGAATGTCTTGGCGAAAGAAGCTGATGCAAAACCTCCGGCGGCGTTTCCCGTCGACAGAGTTCAAGTTCATACTTGCTGGAGTCGGTTCAACCGGAACGATGTATGGCTCGTTTCGACTGGATCGGGACGTCATTCAAAAGGGGAAAGTCGATCTGCTGTTCGAAGAAGCAGCGGTGAACGATGTGTCCATTGGACGAACGACCGACCAAGCGGTTCGTGGCATGGAAGGCATCGTTCGGCGCGCGCGGCGGGCCAACCCTGACATGGACATCGTCATGATGCATTTTGCCTGCACGGATAAGCTCGAAGATTACGAGAACGGGAAGACGCCCGAGGTGATTAAGAGCTTCGACAAAGTGGCCGAGCACTATGGGGTGCCGACGCTTGATATCACCGAGGAGGTTTATGAGCGCATCAAGCGCGGAGAGTTCACCTGGAAGGATGGCATCAAGGGGGTGCACCCATCGCCTTTCGGACAGCAACTCTATGCAGACAGCATCGAGCGGCTGTTCGAAGAAGCGTGGTCGGGAAAGCCCCGTCCTGTCGTTGCTCATGCGATGCCAGAGAAGCTCGATCCCGCATCCTATGCCGACGGCAAACTGTTCCCGCCGCGAATGGCCAAAAAACTGAACGGGTTTGCCGTCCAGGCCGACTACGACGCCGCAGCAGAAGGCGGCAAGGTGCGAACGGGTTGGAACGAGCGACCGCAGTTGATCGGACATAAGCCGGGCGACAGCTTTAACATCTCCTTCAAAGGTTCCGCTGTAGCCATCCAGGTGATCGCCGGACCCAAAGCCGGCATCATCGAACACAGCGTCGATGGATCAGATTGGGTGAAACAGGATCTATTTGTTGCAAAGAACAGCTTCAAGCTGCACCTGAACCGGATCTATATCCTGCGCGAGGGACTCGACCCGGAAAAGGAACACACCTTGACCGTTCGAATCAGTGAGAAACGAAACGAGCTGAGCAAAGGCAACAACTGCCGCATCGTCTATTTCGGACTCAGCGGCGACCCGCGCATCCCCAAAGGCGTCAACGTGGACGGCATCTATTTCGAAGGCTCAAAGGGATATGGTCCGGAGAAATAGAATGATGCAAATTCGATTCCGCCGTCGGCTCAACGTCCTTCTTTTGATTTTAGTGGTAGCTGGTAGCCATGCTCACGCTGCGGAGCGGCGCCCCAATATTCTCTTCTTCTTTGCCGATGACTGGGGGCGCTATGCGAGCATCTATGCGGATGCGGACAAGCCTTCGCTCAACGATGTGATCTCAACGCCCAATATTGATCGCATTGGTCGGGAAGGGGTGGTTTTTGAAAACGCCTTTGTTCCGGTCGCGTCCTGCGGGCCTTGTCGTGCCGCGCTCGCTACGGGGCGCTATTTTTGGAACTGTGGTTCAGGCGCTTTTCTCAATGGCAAGGCAAGCAATTGGAAGGGGCACGATAATCCCATGCGGAGCTTGCCGAAGTTTGGCGATGCCATTCGCGAGAGCGGGTATTACGCGCAGAAGTCGCGGAAAACTTTCGCCTTCGATCCAAGCCCGCGTCCGCAGAGGGTGCGTTCTCTGGGGAAAGCTGTATACGAACGTTACGGGCTTTACGTTGGGGCGGCGAAGGATCAGGCTGAGCGCGAAAGCAGGCACGATGAGATTGTCGAAAACTGCCGTCAGGAAATCCGGCAAGTGCTTGCTGGCAGATCCGAAGAGCAGCCCTTTTTCTTCGTTTTCGGCAGCATCAACGGCCATCGCCCCTACACCTCCGATTCCGGCAAGAAACTTTGGGGCATCGACCCGGATGCATTAAAGGGATTGCTTCCAAAGTTCCTCCCCGATGCCCACGATGTGCGCCGTGATTTTTCGGATTACCTGGGCGAAGTGCTCGCCCTCGACCTGATGCTCGGGGCAATGCTCGAAGAGCTGAATACTTCCGGTGAACTCGACAACACCGTGGTCATCCTCTCAGGGGACCACGGCATTCCCGGAATCCCTCGTGGCAAGACGAACTGTTATGACCTCGCCACGCGCGTGCCCATGCTGGTCCGCTGGCCCAAAGGCATTCCTTCCGGCAGACGCGTCAACGATTTTGTCAGTGTGATGGACGTGGGGCCGACGCTACTCGAACTCACGGGAACCAAAGTGCCCGCCAGCATGGATGGCCGCAGTTTTCTTCCTCAGCTCACCAGCAAAAAGAGCGGTTGGATTGATCCCAAGCGCGATTCGGTCGTCATCGGTCGCGAGCTTCACTTCCACAATGCCCGGCCAGGCAACGTGCCTTATCCGATGCGTGCTATCCGCACGAAGGGCCATTTATACATACGGAACTTCAAGCCGGAACGATGGCCCATGGGCGACCCCTACGACGCGGCCAAACTCACGGAGCGCGATCCGCTTTACAAGATGGGCCTGTCGACAACACCCGCTTATCGGGATCTCGACGGCAGCCTCACGAAGGCCTGGATGATGTCACAGCGCGAAGAGCCCGGTGACAAAGAACTCTTCCGCCTGACGATGTACCCCCGCCCCCGCGAAGAAATTTATGACCTGAAAAAGGATCCCGATCAGCTGGTCAACCTGGCCGCCGATCCTGAATACGCCTCTGTCCTTGCAACCCTCAGCGCTCGGGTTGATAAGGTGATGAATGCGTCTGGTGATCCCCGCATCAAAGACGCCTTCGATCGATTGCCCTGGGTCGATTCAACGAAACAGTGACCAGGCCCCGAAACAAACTTACATTTTGCAGTCGAATCAGTGACACATGCTGTTATCCAAAGACCTCACCATGAAAACCTTTATTTCAGTTTCGATCTTCTGTGTGTCGGCAATGGTTGCCACAGTTGCTCAGGCGGAGCGTCCGAACATTATCATGTTTCTGATCGACGATCAGAACCCATCGAGCATCGCCGCATATGGGGGCGATACCTACACTCCCAATCTCGACCGCATGGCAGAGGAAGGAATGAAGTTCACTCGCGCCTACGTCAG
>CALGTK010000254.1 GCA_937904325.1 uncultured Planctomyces sp. | reverse complement strand
CCGGTGGTCTTTCTGCCTGTGGAACGAAGTGGGTCCATGCGAAGAAGAAAGATTTCTTCCTGCCGGTGCGAGTGCTCAGTCGTGTGTTCCGCGGGAAGTTCATCGCGCTGCTCAAGCGGGCTTACGACCAGGGGAAGCTGCAGTTTTACGGTCAACTGTCGGGACTCGCGCAGCCCGGAGCGTGGCAGCACCGGCTGAACGTCACCGTCCGAAGCGAGTGGGTGGTCTATGCCAAAGCTCCCTTCGGCGGCCCGGAAGTCGTGCTGAAATACCTCGCCCGTTACACGCATCGCGTGGCAATCTCCAACCGTCGACTGCTGCGACTGAACAACGGCCAGGTCACCTTCCGCGTGAAGGACTACGCGGCCGGCGGACGTCAGACCACATGCACGCTCACCGCCGTCGAGTTCATCCGCCGCTATCTGCAGCATGTCCTGCCGCGAGGCTTCATGCGGATTCGCCACTTCGGTTTCATGGCCAACCGCTTCCGTCGAGAGAACCTCGATCAGTGTCGCCAGCTGCTGGACATGGCGCTCCGGTCAACAGTCACTGAATCAGAGACTCCTATCGATCAGCCATCCAATCCGACCGGCGACGGAACTCTCGATAACGAAGACATGTGCCCGGTATGCCGCCGGGGCCGGCTGCTGATCACGCGACTGATTCGCGAGGACGAACCGCACTTACAACCGATTCCCAAACCGCACCCGGGCATTGCCCCCACCAGCACGACAGTCCGCGATACCTCATGACCACGCACCCACACGGCCAGCGACACCAGAGCAAACACGCTCCCGTCGCACGTTCAGCTGACTTGAGCGAACACGCTCCCCGGCAGAGCGGCGCCGAAGATACGACTGCGACCAGCAAACAGGTCCACCTGTACCGATCCCGCCAATCCTGCTGCCGCGCTGGACGCCGCCCAATCCAGCCAACTGCCGATCGAACAGGTCGCTCAACAGACAGCTCGCTCTGAGATTCGCTGTCGTCCTGATTCAATCTCCATAGGCCAGCGCCCCTGGCGGTTCAGTCCAATAGAATCGTATGACGGCATAACTCCCCCCGGCATGAAGCACTCGATTCCCTGATGGTTATGCCGCATACAATCCAATTCATTATGCCACGTTTCTCGCGTTTTTATAGTTGTGTGAGTTCTCGATGACCGATTTCGGGCCGTGAATCGGCGATTCGAAAGTTGAACATCCGAAATCGTGAACGCGAAAGTCTCATCCAGCAACAGAGTTGCAATATGCTCGGTCGTTGTTTGTTTTGTGCTGGTAGTGTCCACCAGAAAGTGGCATTCAAACAGTAGTCGAGCATTTCCCCGGTTCGACGCTGATACTATTGAGATGTCGAGATGGTCGCAGCATGGCACTCGGCTTTCCAGATCATGGCCAGCCATACCGTATGGCCCGCTCATGTCGAGAAGCCCGGGCGGCTGAATCTGCTAGCAGAAGGATTCTTGTGCTGTCTGGCTTCGGTGGCTGATGGCTGACGATCTGTGATGATTCTTGCAGCGACCGTATAATGTCGAATTCGAGACACACGGAGTGTGCGTCGAGGGGACCAGAGTCTAATGTTGTCACATCGTGCCTGAGTGAACTCAACTTGACAGTACGAAAAGGCGACTGCTATCCGAAGGGTTGAGGACTTCCTCGTTGTCTTCAACTCTGGAACACTGAAGTGGGCGAACTGCCTCGAAAAGGATATGACTGTGGATGATGCCCAACTCGATGCGATGATGGACATTGATCAAAACATCCGGCAACTGGTCACTGAGCTAAACGAATTTCTCGGAATCGTCACGTTCGGCAGTTGTGGCGGGCACCAGGAAGTCACTCTTATTTCACAGAGACCGGTCGGCGAATTTGAAGTAAACTTCTATGTTTATCCACTTCATGGAGGGTGGCGATCACTGGAACTAATCGCCTCAGTCGTGAGCGAGAGCATCGAACACGGCAAGCTAACCTTAACCATCTGGTCAATGGGTGGAGGGACGTCCGTCTGCTTTGAGTTAGCTGGTTGTGACAACGCTGACCCTGACCTGCTGGCAAGGAACTTGTTGGTCGCCCGTGCAGAATATGACGACGATTACTCGGTCATGTAAGCAATGCAGACGAAGTACTGAAAGTCACGTTCCCAGGGACGACAACCAAAGGCTACCGGTGAATAGAATCGGCCACGTTTCACTTCCCGTCGAGGATTTGAAGCATGACCGGTGGGATCGCTGAGGTGCTGAAGGTTTCAGGGACAGGTCATTCTCTTATTTCGGGTGATGAATGAGCTGTTCGAAACGAGCTGGTGTCAGGTACTCCAGGGCGGAGTGTTTTCTTTCGAGGTTGTAGTAGCGGATGTAAGCGACAGCTTCTCAAATTGCTTCCTGGATGTCTTTGTATTCGGTCAATTCGAGTTCCGTCTTGAAGGTTCCAAAGAAGCTTTCTTTGAATGAGTTGTCGTAGCAGTTGTCAGCACGACTCATGGACTGACGGATGCCGGCGCGACGCAGAACGGCTCGATAGTCGTTGCCGGCGTACTGGCCACCGCGATCGGTGTGATGAATCAATCCCTCAGAAGGTTGCCGTTCTTTGATCGCCGATCGCAGCCCCGCCAGCACCAGAGATTCCGTCATGTCGTCTTTCAGATGCCAGCCGACGATGCGTCTTGAGAACAAGTCCATGAGCGATGCCAGGTAGCAGAATGTTCCTCCGTCAAGCGGGATGTAAGTGATGTCTCCGACCCACACCTGATTGATGCCGGTCGGTTCCTTTGAGTCGAGCAGAAGGTTCGGCGAGTACCCCCGTCGATGTCGGCTGTCCGTGGTTTTCGGCACGAACGATTTCGGCTGGATCGCTCTCAGACCCTGTGTTTTCAGTACCTTCGAGACTTTCTTCGGACTGCAGACATGTTCCCTCTCCCGCAGTTCGCTGGCAATCCTTCGAGACCCGTAACGACGACGATGCTTCTTAAAGAGCATTCGGATCAGTGGTGTCAGTTGCTCCTCCTGTTTCTGGGACACCGTAGGATCGGCCATACGCCAGGCATAAAAAGACGTGCGGTTCACTCCGAGGAACCGGCAGACTTCAGCGATCGTCGCGACGCCTTCAGCAGCAAGCACGTCGATCACCGTGTACACGTCGGTTACTCGTTGCGGCCGAAAATAGCCAACGCTTTTTTTAGCACATCACGCTCCCGTTCCACATGCCGCAGTTCGGACTCCAGGTCTTTGGCTCGAGCTTCCAGAGAACTCGCCACCGGACCGCTCTGAGCCAGAAACTCCTGTTTCCAGCGATACAGCATGTTCGTGTTCGGCAACCCCAGTCGGTCCTTCACCGACGGAGCCGTATGACAATCCAGCAGCATCCGCACGGCCTCTTCTTTAAACTCGTCCGTGTACCGGCGACGACGATCTCCCGTGACTGCTGACTTCTTCTTCCGAGGCATCTTTGATCCTTTGACAAAGCCCCAGAATAAGAGACTCAGGTGTCCCTGAAACCTTCAGCACCTCACGCCGCCGCCCCGAGGGCCGGACCGGGAGAACTCGTACATCTGCCTGCCGCTGTCGATCCTGAGCACAATGACTGTGTGGCGGATGCCTCGGTGTATCGAGAATGACTCCAGGAACAGATTCAGGAATCTCACGAACTCATTCCCACCCACTTCAGAGGATGCTTCCGTAGGAAGAATTCTCGCCCGAGCGGGAAACTTGGCGTGACGGTCCGGCGGATTGAATTCCGGGGCATTCCACTTGGAACATCGAGTCGTCGTGACGGTTTTCGCCACGTTCACTCTCGATGTGCGACGCGGCCTGTTTCTCCGGAATTCGGAATCTAGTTTTTGACTGTGACGCGAGTGCTTGGTCGCAATTCCGTGTTTTGGTATCGCATACAGAGTAGTCTGGGACGCTTTTCAGTGGCCGGAACCAGAGTCAGTCACAAGTGTTGCTACAGCCGTTGAGGATCAATGTTCATGAAGCAGCTCTATCCATGGAACCGTTTCTGGTGTCGATCGGAAGGCAGCTACTTTCTCGGGGACGAAGGTTTTTTGAGCGATCCCGACGGATCGTACGGAGAATCCCGGCAACCGAATGTGCTCACGACCGAGGAGATCAACCAGGTCTTGTGCCTGGCCCTGCTGGGTGATCCTGGGCTTGGCAAGACTACAACGACCCCGATATTTGAGGCCCTTGGTCGAGAATCAGGAGAAGTCATCGCAGTGAATCTCGGGGCAGTGAGCGATGTTGATCAACTACGGAACAGGCTTTTCGGGGATACGTTCAATGAGTGGGTCCAATCCGACGGAATCCTGACCATCGTGCTTGACAGTCTTGACGAATGCCTGATTCACCATCGAACCGTCCCCGCGATGCTGATCGACGAACTCGACCGTGGTTACCCGCTCGACCGGTTACGATTGCGGATATCCTGTCGCGGAACTGTGTGGCCTCCATTTCTCTCAGAGCGACTACGAGACCTCTGGGGCGACAAAGATTTCGTGAAGGCTGAGCTGCTGCCTTTGCGAAAGCGTGACGTGGAAGCTGCGGCCACGATCGAGAAACTCCCAGCGGCAGATTTCGTTAATGAGGTCTGTAAACGCGGCATGGTTCCCTTCGCGATCCGACCAAACAGCCTGAAGATGCTGTTCGATGCGTTCCGGCGGGGCGAAGGGAGACTGGACCGCGACCAGATCGAAATGTTTCGCGATTACTGTCACAGTCTGTGTGTTGAAGACCCTGCCAGTAGTCGAAGCCTTCTTGCCCCGTCACTGCCGGGTGATGGGGACGAGATTCTTTCCGTTGCGCGTCGCATTGCGGCAGTCACCATCTTTGGACAACACCCGTCCGTTTTCGTTGGGAATAACCACGAATCCATCGATCCGACTCATGACGTACACGCCGATGATCTCGTCGGCGGCGTCGAACGGACTCAGCAAGTTGATGTCTCCGTGGATGGCGAACAACTCAACCGTTGTCTGACTTCGGGCCTGTTCACTCCACTGATGGATGAACGTCGTCTCTGGAGCCACTGGACGTATCCGGAATTTCTGGCCGCTGACTTTGTGAAACAACGACAGTTGACGCCCCGTCAAATCGAGAAACTGATTTTCTCGTCCGAAGAGATTACCGGTGAGATGGGGAGAGTGGTCCCACAACTTGCTGAAACTGCCGCCTGGATCGCGATGATGGACAGGCGGCTGCTCGGACGAGTCATCCGGTTCGACCCACAAGTGCTTCTTCGCAGTCAGGTTGTGACAGCGGACTACGAGTCGAAACGACAACTCGTTGACGCGTTACTTTGTGCCGCCGAAAGCGACAGATTCACCTCAAGACTTGTTCGACCGGGCGATTATCACGTTCTCGATCATCCGGGACTGAGTGATCAGCTCGTCCCGTGGATTGAGGACGCGTCCAGGAACCTGGAATCACGGCGGGTCGCACTTAACATCGTCGAAGGTGCCGCCACGGAAAAGTGTGAGGATGTGGTCCGTGCGGTGCTGTTTGACACCACCGAAAGTTCGTTACTTCGTCGAAAAGCTCTGGATGCCTGGCTGACTTTGGTGCCAAATGAGCGACGGACTGATCTGCGTCTTCTTCTGGACGATCTTGAGTCTGACGAGGACGATGAATTACGAGGAAAGCTGCTGGAAATACTCTGGCCCATTCACCTCTCATCCGAGGAGATGTTCCGTTACATCACGATTCCAAAAAACGAAAAACTACTCGGCATCTACGCGATGTTTCTCTGGAAGTCACTGCTCGAACGACTTCCAGACACTGACCTGCCTGTCGCCATTAAGTGGTTGCAGGATCAGCCGCTTCGCGATGATCCCATTCGGCGATTCGAGCAACTCGAAACGGGGATTCTGGAACGAGCCGTCTTGATGTGTGAACAGGCTCCGGTTTTTGAGGCACTCGCCTCACTGGCGTGCTACTGGGTTTTCAATGAAGAGCTGGCCAGCCGAAGAGATTTTCACCAGTTTGTCTCTGGTCCAATTCGAAACCGTCCTGAAATTCGTTTCCGCCTGCTCGATCGGCTCGTTTCGTTCGCAGCCACGAATGCCATTGTTGCTTCAGAGAAATGGGAAATCAGATCGCTATTCCATCCATCAGAGCTTGATGGAGTTCTGGATGGGTTCGAATCTGCAACCACTGACGGGGAGCTGGTCAGCTGGGCGAACCTTGCGAACTTCGGCATTTATCACGCTGACATCTCGACGAAGAATCGGTTCCTGACCCTGCGTGAGGACAATACGATATTTCGCTCCGCATCTGCTGAGACATGCGACGCGATCGACATGCAGTCAGACCATGCTGCGAAGTTGAAACGCGTCTACTACGAGGATCAGGAACGTGAGCAACGCCTGGAAATTGACGACGAACGGAAAGTCAAACACCCGCCGGTACGAGAGCTGACTGAGCGATACCTTGATAAATTCGACGAGGGTGACCTGGACGCCTGGTGGCAGGCGCAGCGTCAGATGATCCTGCGAGTTGATAGCGACGAGTATGATTTTTCGCTGGAGTACGTTTCCGATCTGACGTCACTTGAATCGTGGAGTTCGTTTGACGAGCCGTTGATTGAAAGGTGCCTCGACGCTGCTGAGCAATGGCTGACGGACGGGGAGCCGGACAATGACACTTGGTTACGGACGACAGAGTTTCATCGCCCGACGGCCGCGGGATTCCGGTCCATGCGATTGCTGCGGAAGCTTGCTCCTGAACGGCTCGATGCTCTCTCACTTTCCGTCTGGGAAAAATGGACTCCGTGTGCGGCGACGTTTGTAGACTGGCGGAATCAGGATGAGCCTGAATATCTGGAAGTGATGCAGCTTTGTTACGAAAAGGCACCTGACGTGTTCATCGATGCAGTTCTTCAGAAGGTCGGCCAACAAGATGAACAACAAGACTCGATATCTGGCCTCTACTGTCTTCGCCGACTTTGGGATGAACAACTGACGACAGCAATGGTTGATCGGTTACGTCGGCAACCTTTGCTCAAAGTGAAATCGATCATTGACATTTTGAAGGCAATCGCCGCACAACGTGGATCCGCTGTCTATGATCTGCTCAAAGAGATGCTCAGCACCGGCGAGCTATGGGGGAACGAGATCAATTGTCATGCGGGGGCGTTGTTGATTTCACACTTCGGTGAACGTGGTTGGCGAGATGTGTTTCCAATTCTTGAACAACACTCCGAGGAGGCTCGTTCGATTGTTGAGCTGCTGGCGGATGTTTACGACGGTGAACTCTCGCCGGATGACAACAATCCGGTGACGCAACAGTTGTCGGCCGGATCGCTCGCCGATTTCTACCTGTGGCTGAGCGCGGAGTATCCCCACGACGAAGATGACCAAGTAGAAGGTTGCCACGGTGTTTCGACAAGGGAAAGCGTGCAGTTCTTGCGTGACCGCGTCTTTTCCCGCCTGCGTGACCTCGGTACACCTGAGTCTGTCAGAGAGTTTCAACGAATTCGCGATGAGCTGCCTCACCTGACATGGATGAATCATGCCGTCAGCTCTGCCGAAGAAGTCGCTCGTCAGAAATCGTGGCAGAGCCTGCCGACGGATGAAATCATTTTGCTGCACCGAGAATTCACTGATGCCGACCGGAGCTATCGTGATTTCGAGATCACAGTTACGGGACAATCTGGCGCCTTGACGATCATCGCCAAAGGATTTGACGGAGCCGAGGCACTCGAAGAATACGCTGGGCCAGAACTTGACGTGGTTTTCGAATCAGCTCCAAAGAGCTTCCAACTGCGTCAATTGTCGGCTGCTGCCGGTGAAATCGCCGCCGAAAGTTATTCGGTCAAACGAGTCGGAACTCTTATTGGGAAGCGGATTCTTCAGGGTTCAGTGAGACAGCTGTTTGAGAAAAGTCTCAATCAGATTGACGAAGATGGGCTGAGGTTACGACTTCGGCTCGCCCCTGAACTCACTCAGTACCCGTGGGAATCCGTCGTCTACGACGAACGTCATCTGGGAATTGATTCCCGCTTTCCAATCGTACGGCAGCCAATCGTTCCCGTTGAAACCGCAGATTTACCGGAAGTGCCGACACTTCGAGTTCTGGTTGTGGCCAGCAATCCAGCAGACCTTCCGACACTCAACATCGCTGGCGAACTGGACGCACTGCAATCGAATCTTGCCGACTCGATTGCCGACGGGCGGGTTAAATTCACGACACTCAACCGTCAACCCGGAATCTCCACGAGACAGACGCTGTCGGAATCCAATCTCGATGAGTTTGACGTATTTCATTTCATTGGCCACGGAGACTTTGATACGGATCGCGCTGAAGGAGTCCTGTACTTTGAGGCCGACGACGGAACAATGGAATATTGCACGGCTCATCAACTTGCGGACATCCTGAAGGCGTCCAGCACGATCCGGTTCGCATTTCTCAATGCCTGTCGTAGCGGAGCCGGCGTTGGCCGAGCAACATTTGCCGAGGAACTGGTTCGATCCGGAGTTCTCGCGGTTGTCACTCACCGACGTCCTGTTCGGGACGATATCGCAACTCTGTTTTCGGGTTCCTTCTATCGAGCCATTGCCGTTGAGAATCTTCCGATTGACCTTGCCTTCGTGAGAGCGCGTCAGGCCATTTATTCTGCTCTGAAGAAGCCAGACGAAGAAGCCGACTGGGTTGATCCGATTCTGTATTCCCGAGCCAGAAATATGAGAATGCTGAACGATGATTGACGGATTCACGTCACTGCCTTGGCGACGTGTTGGCGACGGACACAACGTGAATGAAGTTCAGGTGGAACATTCCATGAGCGCCCCCGAGACAGCTCGTGAACTGATTGAAAGAACGCGAGGGCTGATACGTCGGTTTCGTCTGCTGGACGCCGAGGCCCTGCTTCAATCCTGCCGTATCGCCACCAGACCCGATGTCGAGCAGCAGGAAGTTTCGCTTCTAAAGAGATTCATTGAGTTTCACCGATCGGGTGATCCAGCATCCGTCCTCGTTGAGTCTGCCGAGACGGCTCGGTGGGCCGAGGCAATGGGCTTTCGATTGCTACGCGGACGGGCACTTTCCACCCATGCAGAATGTATGGCACTGGATGCTCAGATCCGTGGCGTTTCCGCAGACGTTCCCGCGATTGGCCTGCTGTTCGACGAGGCGATTTCCTGTCATGGCTTCACTCCTGAGGGTTTCCAGACTCGGCTTCGGAAGACTCGCTGGTTACATCTGGCCGTGCCTGAGAGTCTGGCCGAAGTGAAGCAGGAACTGCAAAACATTCGCTGTGAATCCCGAGTGAGTTCCGATGCAGCTGCGCAAGCCGACACACTTGCCCTGCTCAGCCATCTCGACTTCAGCGACTCTCCACAGTCATCTATCGAAGGGTTCGAGTCTGCTCTTGAGATTGCGCTGCAAGGTGACGACGTAACAACGGCGGCCAACGTCCGATTGCTACAAACGCAGACTCTTGCCACATCCGGTCTCGACTCAGAATCGCTATTGCTTGAGGCTCTGGGCTGGTATCGAGAGTCGAAGGACCTGAAGGGCGAGTTTCAGTCACTCCAGACCCTGAGTCAGCAGGCGCATGTTCGAGGGGATCACGACTCTCAATTTCGGTGGGGCAACGAAGCTCTGGCTGTAGCAAACCAGACTGGATCACTGTTCCTGATCGAGTCGGCAACGTTTGCATGCGGAGACTACGCCTTCCGAACAGGAGACTACTCACGAGCCCTGGCGTCGTGTGAGTCATTGGTCGCAGGTGGACTGCTACCAGACATTCGCGCGTGGGCCTGTGTCTATCAGGCGGTAATCCGCAACATGCTCAACCAATCTGACAAAGCTGAAGAACTTTGTCTCAGGGCTCTCGATATCTGGCGCGACAGACAGCCTGCGGATGGTCTTTCCCTGACACTGATGCAGTTGGGAGAATCACGGGCAGCTCAAGGTAACCTGACTCAAGCGATCGATGCGTGGGAGCAGGGGATCGCGATCGACGAAGCAGCCGGAAATCGCGTCGAGATGTCGATGAAACTGCGTCGAATCGCGACCGTCCTTATGGTCCAGCACCGGCCCTCTGATGATTCTCCAATTCCCGAGGGATCAAAAATCGAGCAGTCATTTGATTTTTTTGACCGTGCCCTGCAGGCCGTCTCCCCTCCCCGGAACGTCGCAGAATGCGAAGCGGCGGCGGGTGTAATGTTTTCACGAGGTCACGCGGCATTCCTCGCGGGCAACTTTGAAGACGCTTTTCAGAATCTTGGTGAGGCACGATCCCTGTACGCAGTTATCGAACGACCAGTGCAGATTGCATTTTGTGACGAGATGCTTGGCGCCGTCTGCTACGGATTCGCGAAACGGGGGCATCCAGAGTTTTATGAGACGGCCTCGCAGTTTCTTCGATTGGCGTTGGACTATTTTGACGGGCAGAGCATGTGCGAATTGACGTGGCGAATTCGACATATCCTGGCGCAGGCTCTCTTACGCGGTTGGACTGACGATTCTGCTGCGGCGTCGAATGTTGCCATCGAATCGGAAGGCTCGAAGCATGTACAGCGACTGACTGAAGAAGCTGCGGCAGACCTGAATCGTCTGCGGTCCCGCTTTGTCGGAGCCGACTCCGTCGAGGCACAGGATGCCCGGCTCAGCCTCGTCACAGATCACGAGCAGGTCTATGTCTTCGGCGTGGAAACGGCGTGGTTGATGAGAAGTGACGCAGGCGAGGCGCTGCGATGGACTGAGTTGCTCAAATCACGAACGCTGCTCGACGCCATCGGCCTGCGAGCCGTTCGTGCTCCAGGCATGGTGGGCACAACGATTCTGGATAGAGAAGCCAGTCTGTTGGAGATTCTAAACTCGCCGGGGACTCGAGGTGAACGTATCACCGCAGCGGATGAACTCGAAGAACTCTGGCGGGAACTCGATGTTTCTAGCGAAGCTGATGCTTACATTTCTCTGCGTCGAGGGACACCAGTCGACTGGAAAGAGATTCGTGATGAGCTGCTTTCGGTGTGACATGGTCGGCCCCACCTGAAAACAGCTACCGCCAATCGCCGATCAACGAAAAGGCGGCCCAGTGATAGATATGGGAGAACGGGTATGCCGGGTCAGATTCGGAAACGGCTTCTTCTTCCGGGGAACCACTCAACTTTCGCTGCACGCGACGGAGCCT
Organism: uncultured Planctomyces sp.; assembly: GCA_937904325.1. Taxonomy (GTDB): domain Bacteria; phylum Planctomycetota; class Planctomycetia; order Planctomycetales; family Planctomycetaceae; genus JABMPE01. The sequence continues at coordinate 8,003 of CALGTK010000254.1, read as the reverse complement.
CACTCGTAACTCAGTGTCGCTGGTCCTGGAGAGATGAGCGAGTTCATCAATCATTGCTCGGGCAGTGCTGATCTCTCCGCACAAGGCCGCAGTGGTCGCTTGGTCGATCCTAGCTTGTGCAAGTTCAATAGGATTGTCGCCGACAGCCTCTCGTGCCAGGCGTTTCTCACTCCAGTCCCGCAGTTCATGCGTCTGGAAGTTGTGTTCTCTGCCGCCTGAGACAGCACCGCGGCATCTGGGTCATACTGAATGTATACTATAGCGGCGTATCCGCATCAACTGATGCAGGACAACGTCAGTACAGTCAGTGTTGAGGGGCCGGCGGTTCCGCGGCGGGCAGTCGATATACGGCCACAGCCGTTGATTCCCGACAATGGACGGACGGTGCGATTCTCCTTCGCTCGGCAGCACGAAAACCTACACGTTGTCTGATGGCGGCAGAGGCGATCGAAGTACCGACGGATATGTTGATTAAGAATTAAGATGCGTGAGCCGCTACGGATCCTGCGTCCGGGTACTCTTCTCGAAACGCCCGTCCAATTCTTACGAAGTTCATCAGACGACAACTCCAGGCTGAGCGACACTTTGACGGTAGATTCTGACATCTATCATCTGTAGCTGAGCTGCATCCGGAAAGGGCTCATCATCGCTGCGAATGGTTGGCGGAGAAGCCGCATCTCGTGCACCTGCCTGGCTTCCCGAGTGAAGAATTCTGGTGATTCCACATTGGTCAACAACTCCAGGAAGTCCGTCGTCAGCTTCATCGCAATGGAATCCGGATCGTCCTTCCATCCGAATCGATCAGCCAGGATGCAGCCAGCACTTTCGCAACATGCTTCGCAAATCTCCATGGCGTTGAACATCGTCGGTATGGCGATCTCCTGAAGGATCGTACGGCGCTGGTCGTTCAGTGGAATCTCCAGCACACCAGTCTCATCAGCAACATCCGGCATCGCGGCCTGGAATCGCCGTTGCACGTAAACGTCCGCGATATTGAACAGGCGACTGAATGGATACGGGTAGTCATGGGAAACTCCGCGAGTGGCCTCAATCATCGCCATGCCGGCGCAGGCCGAATAGAACATCAGTTCGCTGGCGTTGATTCGCCTTTGCTCCGGAGTTTCAGCACTGTCGTCTGGATCGATCAGTTCCCGAAGTTCGGAATTCGCTTCAATCAGCTCCAGCGACAGTACATCCATCAGGTCGAACGCGATTGCATCCGCTTCCAGTTCAGAGAGTCGCACCAGATTCGAATTCAACGCATCGCAACCAGAAGAGGCCGTATCAGCAGGCGGCTCTGTGACTTCATCGAATTGAAACTCACAAACGTTCCTGGCTGGACTTCGCCCGGCAGCAATCACTCTCTGGAAATGTCCACAAGTGATGTGTGAAACCTCGTGCAGCAACACGAACAACAGCGATCCATGAATCATTTGTCGAAAAATCGGCTCACGCTCCGCGTTGCCCGTCAGAGCTAACGCAGTGTCGCGCAGAACGTGGTCAATTGTCTCTGGAGTGTCTGACGCCAGCAGACTGATCGCCTGACGAATCTGGCTGACAACGCCATCGTTGAGGAAGACCGTGAAGGTCGCTCCGCTGTCGTTTGTTTCAACCCGTGCGTTGAATTCCTTTGAACGAGACCGCCGCACGGCAACTAGTCCGGGCTTTTGAGTCACCAGAGCGAAGAGTGTCTCCTGGCAATATCGTCTGAGATTCGCGGAGATCTCCGCGATCACGTGATTGTCTGCGTTGCTCATTCACGCCCTGCACTCTCAATAGTGTTGCCACAATCCCGCCTGCTGGCTTTACGTGGCTGTTGTACTCGACTCGACCAGATTACAACTCAATTATCGAAACTAAAGACAGGAACATAAGCGTGTTTGATATACCTCTTGATGACGTTGCTGTTCGAAATGTCCGCAGAACTGGAGACAGTTGTTACGAATACGAAAGCGACATCATCTATTTGAGTGAACGCCGCTTCGATCAGTTGACTCACTTCGCGCATGAACTGCAGCACTTCTTCTTTCACGCTGGAACGCCATACGGACATCTGCTCGACGAACTCGCCCTGGGGCGCCAGTTTCTGGGCAGGAACTACATGGAAGTCACCGAAGGGCCAGTGATTTATCCCGCGTACCTGCTGGCTCAGCGTCTGCGTCGCAACACGCTTCAGATGAAGGATGGCGAGTTCAACACGGATGCCCTCCAGATGATTGCCGAACGAATCGTGCATCCGTGGTATCAGGTCCGTTACCTGGAGAATCTGCTTGAAGGACAGCGGTGCAATTCCGTGCGAATAGCGACGGCCCAATCAGCCGTTGAGGCTTTGTCGGTTGCAGAGACGCTACTATCGGAAACCGTGGAGATGACAGTCGAGCGATTGTTTGCTGATCGTCCGAGCAAAGAAAAGATCGAACCCCTGGTCGTTGATCCAGAGGACGCCGATCTCCCGGTTTGTCCGACTATTGGCCTGGCTGAGTCAGGGGAGCGAATTCAGGTGGGTGCGATCGACATCTTTGAAGGTGTTGCACAAAGCATTGAGGGAGTTGCTCCCGAGCCGGGGGTGGGCATGGAATACATCATGCTCTGGTCGCACACACTGGCGAGCATGGGATTTGACGGGGAGATGAGTGACGAGGAAGTCGAGGCGGCCCGAGTAACGTTCCTGTCGATCTGCGATCTGGCACTCTATGTCCCGGCCGGAGCTGTCTACGGGCGGTTGAGGCCGGCCGGTATGAGGTGGTGCGACATTCATCCCGGCTGGAGATTCCTGCGCTGTGCACAGGTCATTTCCCAAATTGGTCTGATCACGAGTCTGGACGAAGAATCGGACGATCTCCAGGCGGAGCTGTCGGAAGGATTTGGCTGGCCCGCTCCGTCAGAGTTCCACCGCCTTGCCGGGGAGTTGACGGCTTCCACGTTTGAGAGGCATCGGGCGGCCATGGCGCTGCGGGCCGAACACGCAGACATCTGGGTTGAAGAACGCGAAGAGCACATCCCGAAGGTGACTGCGTTTATCGAAGCACACTCACCATTGCTCATCGAGGACGAAACCGTTGATCCAACGCTGCTTGAGGCAGACGTCTTCCTGCAGAAAATCTTCAACTCGGCGATCCCCACCGTGCTGCACGCAGCCATGGGAGCCATCGGTCCCCTGGAACTGGGTGACCTGTTTCCTCCAGGAATCGGTCCCGACACGACAGCGCAGCTTCTGGAGACACTGAGGACACTGGAATGGGCCAATCCTGACCGTCTGGTGCACCTTGATGAAGTCAGTGCCTGAGCTGCAGAGACTCGGACGAACACAGCACGAAAAAGTTATCCCTGTCAGCCAGGGTGTTCATTCTGCAGGCTGACGTTCAGTCCGGAGCAGTCTCGAAACACAAGCGGAATCGCGCCGATGAGCAACCCTGTAAGCGGCAACGTGCTGTTCAACGAAAATCCCAACTTCGCCAGTGGCTGCGGGGCTGGAGCCCAGCTACTTGTTGCGTTCCGCTATGTCGCTCATTGGTTGAATCTTCCGTCAGTTACATCGTGCCCCCCCTGCGTGGCCGATTATCGCACTGACTGAAACGGAAGAGTACCATCCAGCAGCAGTACACCATTCACATTCCCTGAAGCGAAACTGTACGGAGCTGGGATGACCTTTACCTGCGAGGATCCGTCAGGGTTTGAACGGCGGTCGGAGAGAATTCGACAGTTATCGGTGGGTGTCCTCAGTGAATTGCCGGAAGCGTGTTTATCACTGCTCGGCTCTCTTGTTTCGCCGGTAACTCAGCAGGTTCAGGACGCCGCCGTCGTCCTCCATCTTTGCCAGCTCTACGCTGACTGCTGGACGAACGACCGCATTCTTGAGCATTGTGCGCGGCTACTTCCGAGTGTGCCTCGTTCTGAATTGAGCGAGAACCTGGTCAGACCGGTAAGACTGAACTTTCTGCTCTGCAATCTCGGCCTTGCCCGTTACTGGGATATCAGACGTTGCGCCCTTGAGGTTCTGCAACACTATCTGGAACTCAGACTTCTCGACGGCGCGACTCCTGATGAGTTGGTGTCGGAACTCCATGAGCGGTGGAATGTCGCGAAAGCCGCGAGTGCGCTGGTGCAGAAAGCGCAGGCCCGGCTGTCTTTGCCGCCCGCTCCCCGGTTCGTTGACCATGTGCCTCAGGACGATGAAGAAAGTTTGAATGCACTCGACATGGTGATGCCACTCGCCCGGGCTCGCGTGAGTTCACAGTCACTCGGTGAGATTGACGACCAGGATTTGACAGGAGTAGTGGTTGATTTTCACGTGGCCATTGCAGTGCAGGAGATGCTGGAACTGAAGGGAGTGCAGAATCAGCGAGTCTGTGCTGTTCTGGATGAGCGAGCCGATTTGTTTCTGAGCGAAGTCAGACAATGGATGCGGGGACTGAGCGCCGAAGAGTCACACTGTTTTCTTCCGGTGACGCGAGAGGTTCAGCACCTGCAGGAGTGTCTTGCGGCCGGTCCGGTAATGCACCTCAACAAGGAAGGGGAAATTGGTCCGCCAACCGAAATTGTCGATGGTATTGTGCGTCCTCCTGGCTGGCTGATTGACAATGTGTTCTCGATGGGTGGACGATTCGGTCATGAATCACTCGGACCGATTCCGTACCTCTGGATCGTCTTTGAGCCGAATGAACTGCAGGCACGTCCCGACAAGATAGGGCTGCGTCTGAGTCAGTCGACGGAAGAGTTCATAATCCATGTCCATGTGTTTGATGATGAGACCGACCCGGTCGTTTCCACCTTCCACTTTCTTCTGGAGTCAGCGCGAAACATGCACACGCTGGCGCTGATCAGCCAGTGCAGAGGTTTTCGTCTTGACCTGCTTGAAGTGGACGACGGCGGTGCGTCGTGGAATCTCATCAGGTCCATTTTCGTCAGAATGCACGGTGAAGACCTTTCGACCGTTGTCGAAACAGCATCGTCGCGCATCCTGGAAATGTGCCCTGATCCCAAAGCCTTTCGGGAAGTTCTGCAGGGTGACGATCACTCTGAACCGTGGATTGCGTTCGCGATGTCGGAGTCGAGCAAAGACGAACAATTACGTCTCAGGATTCCCGACTTATCGCAGCTTCCACCCGAGACGGAGATGAACGCCGATTGGGAGCAGCTTTCTGACCTGATGGAGCATTGGCTTGCGTGTGAGGAAGAAAGGCTGTCATTGGACGAAAATGACGTCCGGACGCGAGAAATCGTCAACGTCCAGACCGACACTCGGATGAACGTACGGCTGTTGCAACAGCGACTTCGAGGACGCGACGCTGAGGTATACGAGTCAGTCTTCACGCGTCCGAGTCCCGAATTGTCCGCAGCGACGCTCGGCCCAGCAGAAGAAGGCTTCGTGCATTTCAATATCAGGGCTGAGCGGCTTGAACTGCATGGCATGGTCTACGGAAAGCCGCAGCCTGCGTACGAGCGGATCGTCCTCTCCGGTTGCGACCTCAATACGGCAGTTGACCTTTCAAACGACTGGCTGTCTGCAGAAGTGCCAAACGACCGAATACAGGCTCTGCAGCAGTTACTGGATTTACTGTCGCACTCGATTGGTGATGCACTTGCAGAGTTTGGTTCCCGGAATCAGCTTCGACATTTGACCATCAGTCCCTGCTGGCTTCTGGAAATGTGGCCGCTGCACTGCCTTCGAGCATCAAACGGAGTTCTACTCGCCGATCAATTCCAGACAATTTCTTATTGCCCGTCATTGACGCATCTGGCCCGATTGAAGAAACGCGGTCCAGTTCCGCTTGATCGATTTGTCGGAGTCGGTTTTGAAACAGCATGCGCCAATATAGAAATTGAGACAGTGGCAACATGCTTTGAGGACGCTCGCAAACTGCTCGATGGCACTGCGTCGGCTGCCGGACTCTGTGATGCTGCAAAAGGTGCCTCGATTATTCACGTCGCGGCTCACGGCAGTTGGGATCCTGTCGATCCGATGCGCTCAAGCCTGCACCTTGCCGAAAGTGATCTTCGTCCGATCGACGTGATGAAGAGCCGAAGCTTCGAAGGGGTCGGACTTGTGTTCCTGGCAACCTGTTTCAGCGGTCGGTTCTTTCAGTCATTTCGAGACTTCAAGGATTTTCTGGGGCTGGACAGTATCTTCCTGTCTGCAGGAGTCCGTTCAACCGTGTCGACTATGTGGGAAGTCGACGACCTTGTCACTCTGCTTCTGGTGACGACGTTCTATGATCAGCTTTGTGATGGCAGGACGGTGCGCGATGCTCTGGCTGAGGCGACCAGACTGATCAGGACCGGATACGATGACTCCGTACCGACTCCCTTCGATTCGATTGTTCCCAATTGGCGTGACCAACTCGAATCTGCAGGAATCGAAGTGAGCGATCCACATTTCTGGGGAGCGTTCCGTTGCTCTGGATGGACAGCGATGTCTTGGGTCAAAAGTGGATAGATCGCACGCGACTGGAGTTTTCTGCTGGGATTCGATTTCGAGTGACGATAAATGTATAGTGTCCTGGTCAAGAGTCGGAATCATGGGGTATGACAGATAATCTTTGTTGTAGATAGCGGGCAATGAGTGATCTTCATTTCTCAGTTTCGATCGGGATCAACGACTACCCGGCGTTCGATGACCTGCATCACGCTGTGCGGGATGCGGAAGAGTTCCACGACTGGGTACGTCATCCTCAGGGCGGCAACGTTCCGGATGCGAACGCAAAGCTGATGAGTGGGCCCGATTCGTTACCTGACGACTGGAACTCACTCAGTGCGCGGCCTCGGCTTGATGAGGTGCTCCATCACCTGAACGATTTTCGAAAACAGGTGGAGGAGGCCGTTCGTCGCGATCCGGATGCGTGGAACCGAACGAGGCTGTACCTGTTCTGTTCCGGCCATGGAATCGCACCAGACGCTGACGACGCGGCACTGCTCCTCGCGAACTCGGACAGGGAAAACATCGGATACAACCTGCCCTGCGCGGAGGTGCGAGAGTGGTTCCAGCAGGCTCAGTCGTTTCAGGAACTGCTGTTCTTTGCCGACTGCTGCCGCGAACGGATTCCGGGTACGCCCGACTCGTGGCTTCCATGGCCGCGACGTGAGGGGCACAACGGTCAGGTCCGCTGGCTGCTCGGCTGTGCCACTTATTTCGGTGACTATGCCCACGAGGAACGTCGTGAGGATGTTTCGCCGGACGAACGGAGAGGGTACTTCACCCGGGCGCTGATTGATGGACTGCGAGGCGCGGCGGCTGACAAGTTTACGCGGCGCGTGACGGCGCATCGTCTGGCCGATTACGTGCAGCGCCGCGTGCTGCATGCGACGGCCTATCGCATGCGACCTCAACGCCCGACCATGCCGTCTGCCGAGAATTTTGACATCTGCCAGGTCGATCAGGTGCGGCTGGCCCGGTTTACAGTCACGCTGGTCTTTCCGGATGACTATCAGGGACGCGTAGAACTGGTCAAAGATCGCGACGTCGAGACCGTCCAGGTAAACAGTGATGCGGACCGCGAACAGTCGATTACGCTGGAGGAAGGAATTTACCAGGCTCTGAGCGTCGACCCTTCGGAGGGAGGCGACCCGTTCAAACGCGACGGCGGAAAGTTCCTGGTCGTAAAGGAGGGACAGCGTGTCGAACTCTGAACTGCGACAAATCACGGCAACAGCGTTTCCCTCGTCGGCCGAACTTGTCCTGCGCGATCAATCCCTGGCTCCGATTGAGAGAGGCATTGGCCGAATCAAGACCAGCGTACCGGCCGGCCTCTACGTGCTGCAGGCGCAGATTGGAGCCCGGTCGGTCGAGAAGCTGCTTCGAGTGGCCGACGCCGACATCAACATCAAACGTGACGAATTGCGGCTTGAGATTCCGTCACCGACACCGACTCACGGCACAAGCACGCTCAACGAAACGCACGAAGAGGCCGCTCAGTATCTCAGTCAGAATCCCTGGCGATCAGTCGATCCGTGTCTCGGACGCCTGCTGCTGATGGTTCGTGATATTCGGGGTGTCAAAGGGCGAG
>CALGTK010000253.1 GCA_937904325.1 uncultured Planctomyces sp. | reverse complement strand
GATGTCAGACATCTAATTCAGTATCGAGAAGTCTGTCAAGGAACTCGCCGAATCGTGGGATGCTGTAAGGTCAAAAAACTGAACCGACCTCAAAGCTCTTTGACAATCAGGCGTTATCAATAGAAATCGAAGTCGATTTCAGCCGACAGTCGATCACGAACTCGACGAACTCGACGAACTCGACGAACTCGACGAACTCGACGAACTCGACGAACGGCTCTCGAAATGGGCCTCGTTTCACGATCAGCGCGTACCTTCATCGCAGAAGGGTCACGTCAGACTGATGACGGCAATCGTTACGCAGTGCGTCGGTGGTATTACTTCAGCATGCTTCCAAGCCGTTCATGGCATTCGATCCCGCCAGCGACGGATTCAGCATCATCGACTGGCTCAATCAACTCGTTGCCGAGTCCCTGATGGTTCCGTTCTGCATGGTAGTGCTCGACGTATTCGCGCACGGCATTCTCCAGTGACTTCTGTCCGAAGAAGATCATTCGGTCGAGACACTCGGATTTGAGACTGCGAAACCACCGCTCCATGTACGCGTTCAAGTTGGGACTCTTCGGTGGCAGCAGGACGACTTCGGTATCGGTGTTCTGATCGAGAAAGTCACGCCTGGCGATGAAGCTCGTGTCACGATCCACGATCAGGTGACTGGCGTCCTTCAGGAACCCGTCTTCACAGTCAGTCAGGTCACGGCACACCTGTTTCATCCACGTGGCATTGGGACTCGGTGTGATGCCTGCAATGTGGACACGGCGTGTCTTCAGATGCATGACTGCGAGCACATAGAACGTGACCAGTCCGTACCTTGTCCACACTTCGACCGTCGTGAAATTCGTGACGAAGATGGAATTCCAGTGGGCTTTCAGGAACGTCGACCATACTGGTGTTCGCTGTCGGTCGGGTGCTGGCTCAATGCCGTGTGCCTTCAGTACGTTCCCCACCCTGGAATCCGAGATGTGGTATTTCAGATTCTTCAGTACACCCTGAATCCGATCGTATCCCCATGTTGGATTCTCCCTGGCGAAGCGAACGATGGCACCCACGATGACCTGTTGGATGCGTGGCCGACCGGGCTTCCGTTTGTCGCTGGAATCAAACTTCTTCGCGACGAGTTCCCGGTGCCATCGCAGGATCGTGTCTGGCGTGAAGATGGTTGTGAGTTCCCGCAGAGCCTTGCGGCCGATGACATGAGCCTTCACCGCAAGGAGTCGACGCTGGTCATCGTCGAGCAGCAGTCGCTTCTTTCCGAGCTGTTTGAGCAATGCTTCGATCTGAGCGTTCTGGAACTCGATGATCTGTTGCTGCCGATGGTTCACGAGGCCGCAGAGGCAGGCGAGCATCAAATGCCAGGGCTGGAGCAGGAAAGGCATGTTCGGCGCCGACGGGTGAAATCAAGCGGCTGAAATGAGAGAATCTGAAGTCGCCAAAATCCGGTGTTTTACGGCGTTTTGAGTTCGGCGGAGTTTTTTGACCCTACGGGATTGCCGAAATTGAGCGACTACTTCGTAACCTCAGCACCAGGTGTTTGAGAATGCGCGTTCTGCGGGAAGTCGAAGGTCAACACGAGTGGTTCAGTTCCCGTGTTCTCGATTTTCACACCACCGTTCGCAAGTGCGGCCTGAGTGATGAATCCGATCTCGGGATAGATCTCGCCAAGCTTCATATCCTGGTGATATCGCACTTCGAGCTTTCCAACACGGCCGCTTCCTCCATTCGTGTGGAACAACGCGGGACTCTCCGGGCAGAAATTAGTCTTACCGCCAGGTGCCACGGTAAGTCGGAGAATCGAGCACTTCTGATCGCCGAGGAAATCACCGTAAACAATCCACTTTGCGTCGGCTCCGTCGCCTGCGAATTCTTCGGCGGTGATTGCCGGGCGCGAATTCTTCAGGACGAAGTTCGGGTCCTGATTCGCTTCGAAGTCGAACTTTTCAACCAGGAACTCCCAGTCTTCGTGCCGGTCCTTCGGATAGTCCTCTTCCCTGCAGGCATAGAACGCATCCGCTGCTCCGATACGTCCATCAAGCGTAAGGTCCTCAGCCAGGAAGTGCTCATCCATCGTGACGTGCAGCTCGTGCGTGCAAAGGTCCGTCGGCGAGTGCAGCACACCGTTCGGCATTACGAAGCCGTTATCAAGTTGCATCATCACGTGCGGCGACAAGTGTCGAACCCCGTTATACTCGCCCTGCCCGAAACGCTTCATGCAGGCGAGGAACTGCTCCTTCGTCACGAACGGGTACAGTCCCATTGCCGTGGTGTGATAATGCGACGGACTGACACCGGGATTGTCGAAAGAATTGATGTCATAGACTTCCCACTTCGACCAGTGAAGATGATGTGGAATCGGATTCAGATTGTCGAATTTCTTTGACACAATTGGCCAGGTCGGGTCGCCGAACAGCGATTTCGAAAAGGCCGTCATCTTCTCCCCCATGACAGCTTCAGGATTGGCGACGATCAAATCCTGCAGCGAGATGACGTGCCCGTTCGGAGTGAGGACGTGCGATTCACCTTCGCGAAACGGCGCCTTATTCGTGCGCGTGTCGACGACGCCTGTCACAATAGGAGCGGTGCAGCACATCCAGAGTTCATCGAGCCCCGTACCGTTCATGTAGTCCGGATAGTACGATCGCTCATCAAGGCGAAGGCGTTTACCAGGCGTACAAAATGTCCGGCCAGCGTAACGGTGCAGTAGTTGCAACACCCCGTCGTTCTGATTGAGGCAGTCATCAAGAATCGAAGCCGATCCTCCGTCGATGACATCCTGTTGGGGGTACTCGTGTAGTTTATCCGCGAGAATTGCCGTCGAAGCAGCCATGAGTGATGCACCTGAATGAGTCTGAAGAGCGTGTCGGCTCTAAAGAACCGTTCTGAAGAGATAAATTGGTATTTCGAATTTGCGACAACACAACGAGGCAGGCTAAGAACCGAGTGATCCGGCGTGCTGAACGAGCGCGGAGTGTAAAAAAAAGAGTGGCAGGAGGGAATGGACCTGGAGTCGCGATGGCTCGTCGATTTACTTCGCATTTCAGCTGAGATGCAGGGGCGCAAGACCGAAACCAGACGGCGCACTCACAATTAGCAAGGCTGACGGCGGAAAACCAAAACGAATCCGAGGGATTGAAACGACTTATGGAACTCTGGATAACGGACTCGAAAAGTAGCGTGTTTTCAGTTTCGATCAATCGTCAGTAATGCGCTGTCAATCAAGTCGAGCGCGGAACTGAACCGCTCATCTACGAAATAGAGCGACCAAACTTCTTTGCCGTCCTTGTCCTTGTCTTCCTGCTTCGGATACCCGACCAGGTCCAGCAATTGAAACACGCGAGGATCGGCGTTGTCGATTTCCACGGAGTAGACGAGCGATGGCTGATCATCGGCTGGTTGATCGATTTCTATGAGCAGCCGGCAGGGCATCGGGTTGTCTGGATCGGCTGGCAGAATGTAGTCGGCAGGATCGAATGAACTGTTCTGCGTCGCGCCGGAAACGCCGTCGACTTCCAACTGCTCACTCAGGTCCTTTCCGGATTCTCTCGCTTTGTGCTTCGCCTCTTCCCAGCCTCGGACTTTGAAATCCCAGTAAGGTAGAGCGGCTCTGCCATCTTCCAGATCGTCCGGTTCGTGAAGCGTCTTAATGTGGTAGAAGGATGCGTTTTCGAGCCAGATTGCTACGTGCGGCGGCGTCTTTTCGTCGAATGCCTTACCGGCGCGGATGGTCAGGGCCATCTTGTATTGAGCGGCCGGACTGTAGTGATAAACGAGCCCATCGTCCTTCATTGCAAAGCGATCCAGCGCAGGCCCTAGGTTGCCGCTCAATCCGAGCAGCGCCTTAACGGGGCCGGGTTGTTGCCACATGACGAGCGTCAACGCCGCCGTGATCGCAAGTGTGATCCAAAACATTCCGCTTCGCAGATGCTTCAGCATGTGTCGGAAATTGTTCGCCACATGGAACGCGATCAGAACAACGAACACGAAGCCCATCAGCGCATGTAGCCCCACGATCTCCATCGAGAACGCAAGCACAAACGCGAGCACACCGGACACCGCCAGTACTATGAACGTCAGCGCGGTGAGCAGCGTGACAAATCTCTGGTTCATCGCGCTTATGCCCTGCCCGGAATGATCTGTCCGTGTTCACGAAGCACTGCGTGAATCTCTGGCAGCGGAACTTCGAGCGGTGTTGTGCCGGATTTTGCAGCCAGTGTCGCTGCGACTCCGGCTGCCTGGCCCATCCCCATGCATGACGCCTGAACTCGCAGACCGGAGTTCGCCAGTCGATCACTGCTGACGCATCGGCCGGCCACGATGATGTTTCGGCTGCCTTTCGGAATCAGTGCGCTCAGCGGGATGGTTGGCACTTTGCCTGGCTTCAGTGGTTTCGGTCTTACTCCCGTTTTTGTGTGAAGGTCGACGGGGTAGAACGCGTAGCTGATTGCGTCGTCGAACACGCGGCCGGAGGTGTAGTCGTTCACTGTGATCAGCGTCTCTCCGTCGATGCGGTAGCTTTCGCGGAATCCGGTTTCCGGCTGAAGGTGCGTCAACCTTTTCTTCTCTTTGCGAACCCGGTCGAGAATCGACATTCGCCCGGTCATGTTGGCTACCGTGACCGTTCGTGAGTTGGTGGAATCCGCGCCGTGGACGTAAAGACGATTGAGGCGGGTTCTCCCGGGTTCATGCCCATCGCCGAGTCGGTACAGATAGGAACCGGGCTGACGCTCTTCTTCTCGAAGGCGTGAGAAACCCACCATACCAACGACTTCAGCTCCGCCCGTGCAGTCGATGATCTGCTTGCAGTTTACCCGGCGCCGAGTCCCGAAACCGACGCAGTTCACCGTCCAGCCACTCTCCGTTTTCGTTACGGCTTGAGGAAATTCGTAGTAGGCGATTTCCACGCCCGCCTTCGTGCATTTCTCCTCTGCGAGCAAGGCGTAGAGAAATTGATTGGTAAGAACCTGATTCTGCCAATGGCGTTGCGGCACTCTGGCGAAATTCGGCAGGGTGCCGCCGTCCAGTTCCACGCTCTCCTTGACCAGCTCCCACCCGATCCCGGCGATGACCTGCTTGCCCCAGGCGTCAAAGAGACCGGGGAATGATACTCCGCCCGTGGTGGTGGTCCCGCCAAGCTGAGCGCCGCGTTCAACCAGCAACGTCTTCGCTCCTGCTCGTCCGGCCTGAATGGCTGCGACATGACCTGCCGTTCCTCCACCGACCACAAGCACATCCACATCGTTGGTCACTTCCGGCTCAAGAGCATCCGGCACCGTCTGAGCCGTCACGTGCGAGGTCGAGGCGATGGCCAAGCCCGCCGCCGCAGTTCCCAGTAATCCGCTTTGCAGGAAATCTCGGCGATCTGTTCCACTATCTTTTTTGTTCATGACGATTTCTTTCGAAGTTGAATTCGGTCGATCTTTAGTTGCTGTTTCCGGACCTTCGATTGGATTCGGATGATTTTGAGCCCCGGCTTATCAAATGTAACGGTCCCAATGGAAATGTCTTCGAGCTTATCGCTGCCGGCTGAAATCCTGCCAACACTGATCATTGAATAGTCGCTGTCTGCCTGGGCAGCCTTGTCCTCCACATCGTCGACGAAGACCGAACACGAGTCTCCCACCGAGAGCGTCGCACCCAGTGAGTAAGTCCCGGGTGTTGACACCTCCACCACAAGATCCAGATAGCTGCCTTTTCCGGCATTGAGATCGGCACAGATGATCTTGCCGCCCGAGGCTCCTGAAAACGATTGCGGGAAATGGCAATTTCCGCGGAGTCGATAGTCGGACGAGGTTTGACAGGGCGTGGCCTCGGCCTCAATCCAGCCGTCCTCAGGGACTTCCGGATAGCTGAAGGTCAGGTGCCTGGATAGTCGTTCGATGACCGGGGCATACCTGGGGTCCATTGCGAGATTGTTGAATTCGTGTGGATCGTCGGTGAGTTGGTAAAGTTCGGTCTCACCGGTGATCAGCCGGGTCATGCGATAATCGTTGTCCAGAACCACGTCCCACCGGATGCCGTCAGACTCGCTCGACATGACGACGGGCTTGTCCCAATCGGCATCCGGTTTCTTGAGCAAAGGTGTGAGACCGTTGCCATCGATTGGTTGAGGCGGCGACGGGACCTTCAGCAGGTCGACCAAAGTCGGGTAGAGATCCTGAAGCGAAACCGCCTTATCGCATACTTCGCCAGTCGGGATTCTCGGGCCGGCGATGATCAGGTTGCAGTGGGCGGAATCGTACCACGGCTTCATCTTCGACCACGCCTCTTTTTCGCCCAGATTGTATCCGTGATCGCTCCACAGTACGACGTAGCCGTTCCTGGAGTGTGGACTGGCATCCCACGCATCGAGAATCCGTCCCACCTGCTCGTCGGCAAAGGTCACGCACGCCAGGTAGGCTCGAACGAACTGTTTGTCATATCCTTTCTCCGCCAGCATTCGGTTGTAGCCCTTGCCGAATTTCGCCTCCAGGTGAGCCAGCAATTTGAACCGCTCCGGCAGGTCATCGAGATCATTGGAGCGGCGATCCGGAAACTGGACCTCATCGAGCGGGTAGAGATCGAAATACTCCTGCGGCACGACCCAGGGCACGTGTGGGCGATAGATTCCCAGCGAAAGAAACAGTGGGGCGTTAACTGTGGTGAGCTTCTCGATTCCGTGGCTGACCGCGATGTAATCCGGCATCTGTTCGGTTGGCACAGCGGCCACTCCCCAGCGTCCTGACGGATTCAAATTGATTCCGCTGCCAGGCTTCTGCCTGGGAGGCTTGCTCCTGCTGATGTATTCATCGAACTCGTCGCGATCTCTGTTATGAAAGTTCTTTCCAATGCCAACGCTCTTCCAGCCGTGGCTGGAAAGATGTTTGGGCAGGGTGATCGCCTTTTGAGAGTAGAAACGCCAGGGGTGGATTCCGTTGTCGTTGACGATGTTGCCGGAGCGTGCCGGGTGAATCCCGGTGAAGATGGCGCTGCGTGAAGGAAAGCACGTCGGCGAGGAACAGATCGTATTGGAAAAGACGACCCCGCGTTCAGCGAGTCGCTTGATATTAGGCGTGACCGCCTGCGTGTGCCCTTTAAGTACCTCATTCCAGTCGTTCCAGTCATCAACATTCAAAAAAAGCACACTGGGGCGCTTGGCGTGGGCCAATTGAAATGATGATGCATATGCGGCAAGACAAAACGCGAAGAGCCTGAGCGTTCTTGCTGTCGTGGAGCAAGTGGGAAGTTTCATATGAGCCGTTGAAGACACTGGGATTTTTCTCATTGCTACAATCCTCTCGCTTAGGCCAGGAATTCCCTAATCGGGCCTTCCTGGTCGATTCCAAACTGGTTCAGTTCAGGATCGAATTGACCGTAGTGTTCGATTGGGTTGCCGTGATTGTTCAGGTGCGTTGTGTACCAGTTGCCCAGTGTCTTGTGACCCTGTTGACCATACCCCGGTAGCCTTACGTAGTTACCAAGACAGTTCATTCTGGCATTCTTGCCGGCGAGCATGATGATGGGCTGTTCGATGCCGTTGCTGTGGTGAGTTTCGCCGTTTTCGGCCTGGTAGGTGATGACAGTGTTGTCGAACATGGTGCCGTTGCCTTCGGGCGTGCTTTTGAACGCCGCAACCATGTCGGCCATCAGGCGCATGTGGTGCATCCGAATATAAGCGCGCACTTCATCGGCCGACTTACCGGCGTAGCCTTTCTTGTGGCCCAGGTTGTGAAGGTTAAGGATACTGCCTTCCTCCAGTTGCGGGATGCCCGTATATGGCGTCCCGAGCGTATCGAGGGTGAAGAGTGCGGAGTTGGTAAGTCCGGCACGCATGGCGCTAACCAGAACCTTCGCGAAGGCTTCCTGCTTCTCTACGGTGGTGAGATCGCCCGCCAGGTCCGCTTCGTTGACGTCGGGAATGTTCTTGAGGATCTGATCAGAGATCGCATTGATCTGCCGATCGCGATCTTTGATGTCGCCAATCGTCTGGGAGATCCTGGTCATCTTCAGACGCTCAAGACCCTCGACGTTGTTGTAGTTGGTCGCGGACAAGCTACTGAGATAATCCAGTACCAGGGAGTCGGCATCGATTCCGGCTCGGGTGGCCTTATCGTTTGATACGGATTTGAAGAGCTCGCGGTAAGCGGTTCTGGGATCGGCATAGGCGTAGTTGTAGGCCAGTTTGCCCGTGGCCGCCTGGCCGGCGACGATGCCGCGATTGCCGCCCGCGGTCTGGACTTCGACGTGCTGAAAAGGGGACGGATACAGACGACCCAACTCAACGTTGACTGTTGCCCACTTCACGTTACCGAGTACGCGCCGCTCACCGGTCTTGAACATGCCGAGACACGCCTGATTGCCGGCATGACCGCATGCGATGCCTTTGGCCGAAAGCCCCTGGATGATGGCCATGTCTTTCTTGTGCGCGTCGAGGACCGACATCCATTCGGGCAGCTGCTGTCCCGACAAGTCGACGTTCAAGGCATCCTTCTTTGTGTCGGCTTGCTTCTGCGCACCACTAAACCCCGGTAGTGCCAGCTCATGTGGTCGCAGGCCATTGGACTTGGTCATGAAGATAAAGCGAATGGGCGGCTGCCCGGCGCGCGATTTGGCGAAGGCGCCCGAAGCCCCAAGCGTGAATGCACCAGCGCCCAGAGCCGTCGATTGGATAAAATCTCTTCTCGTTTGCATTTGCTATTTCCGGTACATGAATGAGTCAGATGTTAAAAGGGAAACAACAACAGCGTTGAAGCTTCCGTTGCTGGCGAGATAGGCCTTGTCAGCATCGATCAAGGTCTGCGAATCCGAAAGCATTTCGTTGCGGCCCATGAAAAAGCGAAAGGTGTGGCGGATGATGGACTGTCGGACCCGATCGGACTTCGCCAGTCGGTCGATCAGATCGAGGGCGTCCTTGACTTCGCCGTCGAGGGCGCTGTCGCCGGTTCCGCTCAGGTATCCGGTCGTGTCGAGGGGCATGGTCTTGTAGGTGTTGCGGGTGTAGGGCCCCTCGTCGGGCGCTTCTTTGATCAATTGCTCGGGGTACTCACGCTCTTCTTTGAGGCGGAAACGGCCAAAGTCGTCGTACATTTCAAAGGCGTAGCCAAGCGGGTTCATGCTCTCGTGACACTTCCAGCAGGCTTCGTGTCTGGTCTTGTCGTGCAGCCGTTGACGCAGTGTCTTGTTGTGATCTTCGGGGATCGCAGCATCGACGGTGATGGGGACGTCGGGGATGAAGCCGGCGAGCAGTTTTTCCCGTACCCATTTGCCGCGTTTGACTGGGTCAGTGCTGGTGTTGAGGGAGTGAGCAGTGAGCCAGACAGGGTGGGTGAGAATGCCCTTGCGATTTGGAATCTTGAAGGGCTGTTCTGCGACGTAGGACCAGGTGTTGTGATCGATGTTGAACATGTTGGCGCGATTCTTCGCCATCATGCCGTAGCGCGATACTAGTCTGGGATTTCGGTTGTATGCCTTCGGGTAGCTGATGGGATTTCGATCCCAGTCGATCGACTTCATCAAACGGTCGATTTCGACGGCGTCTTCGCGCTTCAATTGCACCCTGCGGCTGCTGAGACCGAATTGGGCGTCCAGATCGATTCTGTATGTTTCCCAGAATTCCTGCGGCGTCATCCTCTGGTGGTCATCGGACATCTGTTTCAAAAGGCGCTTTCGATCCGCGAGAAGCTGCTGTGCTTTTTCGTTGTCGCCATTGTGGTAGAGGAAGAAGCGATCTGTGGTGAGCAACTCGTGAAAGACGTTCTGATCCTTAGCAAGAATCCGATCGACCATCAGGTCGGCTTCGTTGATCATCAGCCGAATCGCTATTTCGTGACGATTCCGATTTGGATTGTTGATTGCGCCTTCAAAGCGCTTGTCGTCCTTGAAAATCTGATAGGCTTTTGAGTAGCCGAAGAACTCGCGAAAGAAGCGCAGCTTTGCTGGTTGCGAGGTGGCATATCCCCGGGTTCGAGCAGTGGTGATACGATCGTCAATCTGCGTCGACCCTCGCTGCGCTGCCAACAGCCGCTCTATATGCTTCTTGTACTGCCCATTCGTTTCGAGCCGACCTGACTTTGCGGCCAGCTTCAGCTCTTTGTCCGGACCTCTTTCGGTCAAGGCATAGGCGATCGCATAACTCGCCTCGCGACTGGAAAGACGTCGGCGTCCGTATTCGTCTTCCGGGCCTTCGCCGAGTTCGCTCCGATAGAGAAAATCGGGCTGCAACAGGACAGCCATCAGCATTCGCTTGAGGCCCTCGGTATTGCCGACTTTCTTGATTGAAGCCTGCAGGAGTTCCAGGCAACCAGCAAACTCAGTTGAGTTTGGTTCGCGGTCGTAAACCAGGGCGTATTGATGATGGATCGCCGCCTGCATTTCCAATTCGCTGGGCGGCGTTGGCTGACTCGTGATCGTCCGGAAGGGGGCATCGATCCTGGCGTCCTTTTTCGCATCCTCTTTCGCCTTTTCTATTTCGTTATCCAGTTTGGCGAGCCTATTCCTAAAGTCAGGAAGGAAAGGATGGCTTGGGTTTCTCCTTTCATAGTCGGCGATGCGAGACAGAAGAGCCGCTCGCTGTGCAGCGGCGGCCTTGAACTTCTCAGGTGAAATGATGCCGAGCTGATGATCGGCGATGGCCCAGGCGTTCGCCTGCATGGTGATGAAGTGATCGCCGCCAGCCAGCTTATTGTCGTAGTCACGCACCCCCGATACGTCCGGCAGGTGCATCGGGTTCATGATCTCGACGTCCTTCTGTTTGCCGCCGAGAATCGCCACGACCTTGCTTTCGAAGATATAGGGCGAAATCAGCCAGCGACGCGACGGCGAATATGGCTTCTCTTTTATCTCTCCGGAAAACAGTTTGTCGTGATCAACATAGTTGCCGAATTGCGGCTCATGGAGCTTCTCTCTGAATTCTGATTTCGCCCCTAGAGCGCCAAAGCTTTGACTGATCCACGCGAGGAGCTGCTCTCTTTCTGCAGCGCTGGGTTGCTCCATCTCTTCCGGCGGCATCTGGGAGAGATAGACCTGCTCTTCCATACGGTTGAGCAGTTCCAGCCTGCCGTCACGAGCCAACTCGGAGAATTGATAGAGATTGACGTCTCCTTCCTGGGTATCGCCATCGTGACAGTCGTAGCAATGATTCTTCAGGATTGTGTGAGTCGCAGGGGCGACCTTGTGATCTTCCTCGGCGCATGCGTCGGGAAGGAATGTGAGCAGAGCAATGAGTGCTGCGAGTTGTGTTTTCATGGTCCACTTACACCCGATAGTCCGTCGCCTCACCTGAACTGATGTTCTCGCACGAAGGCACAAAGCCACGAAGAATTCAGCCCTGCCTTTGTGTCTTCGTGCCTTTGTGTGAGATTCAATCAACACGCGGCAAGAGTCACGCCCGTTTATCGATCTTCACATCTTTCGTATGAAGCGTTTCCTGGGAGTGCCCAATGCCGCATTTTTCAACTGACTCGCGAAGCCGTTCGCTCGTCACCGTGAAGGTTTTCCGATCGACGACAACAGTCGCCTGATTGCCTTTGAAGGTGACACTGATCTCATGCCATTGCCCTGCATCCGCGTGATGCTTGTGCGTGACAACTTTGGCCTTCTTCTTGTCCCTTGTGCTTCCGTCGTATGTCACCAGAGTCAGAGTGTTCTCGTTACTACGTTTGGACGGACCACCGTTGACATAAACCTTCAAGACATGAGTCGCTTTCCCGTTGCGTTTTCCGTCAAAGACAAACGCTACTGACTGCTCTTTCTCAACCTTCCAGGACAACGAGAACGTGCCCTCATCAAACGGAACATTGTAGTAAGTGATGGGGCCATGGCCGGTGGTATCAGTCTCACCGGTGACGGCACGGACCCCGTCGCTCACACGCGCAGTGCCCCGTAGAAGAGTGGTCTGGTCTGCGTTTGGGACAATCTCCTCGGCCTGGGCGAAACCTGCAGAGAGGAAGCACAGTGCAGGAAGAAAGCCAATTGATAAAACTCGCATCGCCTAGTCCTTTGTGTATCACTTGAGGTCGAGCACTTCAGACGGCCTCTGCCAGACCGCTACCACTGGCCGTCAGATTTAACGCAGGAAATTGAGATTTCCCGCAAGGACAAGGGAACGTCTCAGTTTTTGTTCGTAATTCGATGGAGTGATCTCACGCCAACCCCGTCAACGTTCCGGTGCTGCTTGCGAAGCGGTCGGTTTCCAGGGCCATGTTGTGGAGCATGCTGAGGTAGAGATTGGCCAGCGGTCTGTTGTTTTGCTGGTTGAACGAGAGGTGCTGGCCGTGGCGGAAGCCGCCGCCCGCGAGGATGACCGGAAGGTTGGTGTTGTTGTGAATGTTGGCATCCCCCATGTGGCAGCCATAGAGCACCATGGTGTGATCCAGCAGCGTGCCATCTGCCTCTTCTACATCCTTGAGATCTTGTAGCAATTCACCCAGCAACTCCAGTTGGCCGACCTCGATCTCGGCGAGCCGTTTCAATTTCTCCTCGTCTTTTCCATGGTGAGAAATGTTGTGGTAGCCGCCGATCGTGCGCCCATCTCCAAGATTGACTCCCGGGGTACGCACACCGCCCAGGAACAGCGTGATCACCCGGGTGGAATCCGTCTGGAAGGCGAGCCGGGACATGTCATTCATCATGCGCACCATTTCAAAGAACTGCTTCTTATCTTTTGGGTACTCTGGCATGGTCTCGTTCACCTTGGGCCTGGGCCGGGTTTCCCAGGCCTGCGCCTCGGTGAGTCGCTGCTCGAGGCTGCGGACCGCCGTTTGAAACTGGTCGATCCGCTCGCGGTCTGAAGCACTTACGCGTTTACTCAGATCCGAGCTCTGCCCCATCACGACGTCGAGAATGCTCCCTTTCTTACGCAGTCGCACCAGTTGCGCTTCCATCGCCTTGCGATCGCCTTGAAGGAACATCTTCTTGTACAGCTCAGCGGCGCTTTGAATGGTGGGGATCTCGACCCCGGCCTGGGTGTAGGACAGGCTCCGCGCATCGTTGATCCCAAGTGAAAGCGACCGGAAGCGAGTCTCATGACCCAATTCATTGGCTATCACCTGGTCGAGGGAAATACTGTTGCGAAAACTCGCCCGCCCGGGATGCGGCGCCGCGGTCAGAAAGGTTTTGTCGGCCCGATGCCCCCCGTCAACTCCGAGATGTGAGAGCCCGCTGAACACCGTGAACTGCTCCCGGTGCGCCGCGAGCTTTTCGAGGTAAGGGGACAACGCATAATCCCTGCCCGAAGTTCCCGGAAAGAAGAGTTTGGGAATGAAGCCGAGATCCTGGTTGATGGCGATCATGCGCTTCGGAGAGGCCTTCGCAGGAGCGGCCCCGAAGGATTCGAGTACGGGCAGACTCAGGCCGACGCCAGCGGCGCGCAGGAAGGTTCGACGGGATGTTTTCATCAGATTATTTCCGCAGGAACAATGGACTTTGAATAATTTCATGAATGATCGTCCGAACGCCAAACGCCGACGCCCGACTCTTTTCGAGAATCGCCGAAACGTCATCGCGATCCGCGAAACCAACTGGTGCTCCCGTTGCATACACCAAAAGCTGCTCGGTCAGATTGCGTGCAATGGCCTCCTCATCCTGCAGCAGGAGTTTCTTGAATTGGAGTATGTCGTCGAAGGGGGCGCCCCTGGGCGTCACACCGGAGGCATCGACTTCCTTCCCGATGAAGTGAACAAACTCGTTACCACTCCGGCCCACTCCTTCGATACGCTCCGATCCCTGCGCGAGCGAGCGGTAGTTCTCCCTCCAGCGACCCATGACGTCGAAGCTCTCCAGCGCGAAACCCGGTGGGTCAATCTTCTTGTGACAGCTGGCACAGGATGCATCCGCCCGGTGCTTCTTCAGTAACTCTCGAATTGTCGCTGCACCACGGATATCCGGTTCCACGGCGGGAACGGACGGTGGCGGCGGAGAAGGAGGATCGCCCAGGAGTCGCTCCATCACGTACACCCCGCGCAGGACCGGAGACGTAACGGTTCCGTTTGCTGTCACCTTGAGCACGGCCGCCTGGGTGAGAATCCCCCCGTAAGGGCTCTTCTCCGGAAGAGACTTGCGCCGGAACGAAGGGCCGAAAACTCCGGGAACGCCGTAATGCCGTGCAAGACGTTCGTCGACGAAAGTATAATCGGCATCGATGACGTTCCGAGCCGGCCGATTGCCAGCAATAAGATCGGCGAAATAGAGACGCGACTCCTGGACCATCGAGTTCACGAGCCACCAGTCTCCAGCGTACTCCGGATAGAGCTCCCGGTCGGGATCGGTGTCGTTGATCTCGTCGAGCTTGAGCCAGGAATTGAGGAACTCCTTCACGAAACGTTTCGCTTCAGGCTTGTCCAGCAGGCGATCGACTTCCGCTCGAAGCGTTTGGGACTCGTGAAGCTTTCCTTGTCGAGCCAGGGCGCGGAGAGCATCGTCCGGCATGGATTCGCCGAGGAAAAATGAGAGACGCTCGGCGAGGGCGAAGTTATCGAGTTCTCCCGGTTGCCCGCAGTGGAAGAGGAACTCGGGCGAAGCCAGTACCGCCGAATATGTCGCGATCATCGCCTCGGTAAAGGAGTTGTCGTCCGTCAGTAGCCGCTTCGTATATTGGTAGAAACGAACGATCTCCGTTTTCGCGACCGGGCGCCGATACACCCGATCCATAAACGCGGCCAACAGCTTGCCGGCATCCTTCAACGGTTGTTCCGAAACGGCCACGACATGGCGGCCCGCCTGCTTGAAAGGAACGTCGCCAAACAGCGCACGGTAGGACGCGGGTGGCCACTCCTCGATCATCGGTCCTTCCACTTCCAGCCAATGAAAAGCGACCCCGGGATATCCGCCATCCGTTTTCTGGATGGTATGCGGCATTGCCGGAACCATCGGGCTGGGCAAGCGCATGCAATCGAGCTTTACCATGGCCCCTTTCTCCAGGAAGGCTTCCAGCTCAGAAACCTCCGGCGTTTCCGGCGTCGCTTCGAAGACTCCGATCGGCAGCATGCTCTGGGTGTTCGGTTCGTACAGAGTGGACGAATACACCTTGACCGGCTCGCTGCGTTTGCCGGGAAAGATGCGATCATTCACCGGAGTCGGATAACGCCGCGTCGCATCGAGCACCAGGTTCGGGTAGTGGCGCGGTTTCTTTTCCCCCTCCCAATCGACATAGTCCGTCTGGCGAAGCACGGATCTCGCCTTCAGACGCAGGCGGTAGTCGCCCCGAACAGGCGCTTTGAATTTTTCAAACCCGTAGTAAAACGGGGTGTAGGCTCCGCGAAAAATGGCGGTGGACGCGTCCTCGCGGGGCTCAGACTTCTTGACCTCTTTTCCCAGGTCGCCGACATGTACGAACTGGACCGCATCCGCGATCACCCAACCCTTGGCGTCCTTGTTACTCATCGATACCTCGGCCACCACCGGCTCGGTTTTCGGATCATCGCCGCTTGAACCGAAGGTGAAACGCCCAAGGGGGTACCAGAGGCCTTGTATGGTCGGCTTTTGACTTTGATCGATGGTCAGGCGGGTTTCGCCCTCGGCGTGGCGAACCCGATAGGGTGCCTTCCTGGCCAGCCCCTCTCCCCCGCCAAAGCTGACGCGCACTTCGTAGGTCCCGGATTTCGGTAACGTGGCCTTCCACGTGATCGCGTAGGCACCCGTGTTCTTGTTGTCGTCGGCCAGGTAGTGGGCTCCGACGTGGTTGGAGCGACGGGTGGACTTGCGCCAGGGCCCGGTGCGTTCCGCCTCGGTATCGTCGACGGTGGTCCCCACGGACTGGACCTTCCCGACCTTCCTGGCTGGATCAAAGCCTCTTTTGTTGAAGGAGTATTCCTCATTGATATCAAGCCCCTCCAACGCGAGGGAAAATCGCGCCCAGCCGCCATTCCCCCCACCATTCCACATCCGACCTTCCTCGCGAGCGTAGTAACGATTCGTAGTGGGCTGGGGTTTTTCCGCGGGGAACTCAAGCGCGCGACGAAGGGCAAACTCGGCCACATCCAGGTAGGCATCGACCTGCACATGGGACACATCGAGGGCGGTCCCCACTTTCGCAAATCCATGGACCTCCCCATCCAAGGGTAGCTGGTCCGCGACCTTGAGGGCGGGATCGTGCAGGAGATCGCGAAGGATGTTCTCGTACTCAAAACGATTCACCCGTCGCGAAACGGCGCGTCCGTGTTGAGCGTACCTCTTGTCCTGGAACCGGACGATTCGACTCGCCAGATCCTTCACCGTCGCGCCGCGCTCGGCATCGCTTAATCGGCTTTCCTCCTTTGGCGGCATTTCCCCGGAAGCAAGTCGATCGTGAATCTTTACCCAGACACCGGTGATGTGAGGATCCTCAAGATCCCATTCAAGCGACAGAAGATCCAATCCGGCTTTGGCCTCCGCGCCGTCGTGACAATCCACGCAGTGGTTGTCGAAGAGCGTGGTCAATGTCTCCGGCAAGTCCGATCCGTGGCAAATGGGCGCAAACAGGCCCAGGCCGATCACGATGACCGCGGCCAATCGCACTGAAATATACGTTCGGGCCGTTTCTTTCATTCTTTGTCACCTTTGTTTTTCGCCGAAGCGATCGCCCAACCGTGACCGCTGGGGATCACGAACAAAACGAAGATTGAATCCAAGGGCATGATGTTCATGGGGTTCATCTTAATTTACCGTCAGTTCGGATTGCCAAAGTCGGTGGAGGCAAAACGGGATGACGGCGGCTGGCGAATCCGTGAACCAAGGTGCCGTTGTCGCGAGCTACTGTGTCGCGGACGACCTTAAGCGAGATCTCTGGTGTGGGGTGCTTGCGAAGAAATTCGGATAATGCTTCGGTGCGAACGTGAAAGCGGCCTTTCTGCACGCCTTGCGGAATCGTGAATGATCCCAGGTGGACGACCTCGGGAGTTCTGAGGGCTGCGGGAAATCGATCTTTGTGCAGGATCGATTCGTCCCAATCGGTGGCATCGCCGATCATGCCGTAAACGCTGAATGTCGCGTCAGGCATATGAGAGGCCAGGCCCCAACCAGTCGGAGCAAAATAGAGCAACAGCTCGGCTTCCTCGATGCGCTTTTGATTGATGTCTTTCAGGTCGAAACCGATGTACGCGCTCCGGTTCACACGACCACCCTGGATAACCTTCTTGACCAGGAGCAGCACATCAGAGTTGTGATCTTTCACGTTGCCTGTGTAGGCATCCTTCACCGGCTCAAGCAGGGTCCAGTCCGGGCCGTGGTCGACAGGTTTCACCGCAATCGTCTGGTGCTCATGTTCCGCGTCGTCAGTCGCCGCGCCGAGCGTTTCGCCGATCACGGTATTCCGTTGACCGGTCGTCAACTCGACCACTTCATCAGACTGCGCGTACTCAACCTGCACACGTCCCTCGATCACCTGCGTATGAGTTTCGCCGGTCTCTTCATAGACACTCACGGCGAAACGCGTGCCATAGTCGACGACATCCGCCGAAGGTGTCTTTATTCGAAATCCCACGGCCGACTCGGGAATGTCCGAAACGGCCGTCCCTCGAGTCAGCTCGCACTTCATTGCATCCAACAGAATCAGGGTGGCTGGAGCTTCCAGAACGACCTCAGCTCCCGAATCGAATTTCAACGTGGCCAGCCCTTCGGCGAGCCGCAGCGTTCCCTGTTCAAGCCTGCTGCCGTCTGCCGTCGGCAAATCGCCGCTTTCCCACAACGCAGCTCGTGTCTGCTTCAGAGTTGCGAAAGTCCTGTCCGCAGGATGTCGTGGCCAGAAGACCAGAGCCACGATAGCAACCACGGTCGCCGCAAAGACCGCGAACAACCGGCGGCTGTACTCACGCGGCGGGGCAGCCCCGACAGATGCGTTGAAGGCCGCGGCGGCAGGCTGTTCTTCAACGGCGATGATCGCCGATTGAATCTGCTGCTCGAACATCACGGCATCGGTAAAGCGACGTATATTGTCATCTTCGATCTTCAGCCATTCGTCGAGCGCAGTCTGTTCGTCTTCGGTCAGCGTGCCGTCCAACCAGGCGGCGATGAGTTTCTCCGGATCGGTCATGGCGTTTCCCCCTCTGCACGAAGTTGCCGCTCCACACATTCGCGCAGTTGCTGGCGAATTCGTTGCAAAGTGACTCGCACAGCCGCTCCCGTTCCACCGATCTGACGGGAAATCTCTTCGGCGGTCAGCTCTTCGTAATAACGCAGCCGCACCATCTGCCTCGCCCGAGCCGCCAGTCGCTGGATGCAGTCCTGCAGATAGAGCGAACGGTCGGACGCACCCGGCGCCAGTTTACCCCAGGTCTCGGTAAACCGCGCGAGCAGATCGGTATCAAACGCGACGCGACTGCGCGCCGCATCCCGGTTCAGACTGAGCACCTGAAACCTGGCGATTCCCAGAGCCCACGCGACAAACGGTCGTTGCTCGTCGTACTCGTCAAACCGACGAAAAAGGACGAGCGACGTTTCCTGCAGAACTTCATCCGCCACCGCACGATCGCGCACCAGCGACCTCACATACCCCGACACCGCTGGCTGAGCGGCAGTCCAGAGACGCATGAATCGCAATTGGTCCTGTTCGTTAAGCATGTCTGCGAGGTATTTCCACGGCGCACCGTCAACGTAACAGATAAAGCTGGATTCTCAGGAATTCCAATGATGCGCGATCAAAAGGTGTCAGGGAACCATTGTTGCAATCGGTTACTGACACCGCACCCCGAAAAGCCTGCAGAATGGATGCCGGAGCGAGTAATGCGAACGATGGTCAGACGAAGACCTCGTCCAGGACGCCGTTGCTGTCGGCTGCGACCAGCATCCAGAAGTTGTTGAAGTTCTGACTTCAGGCGTTCGGCGATTTCCGGGTTCTGTGTCTTGCTCCTGCCTCATTCCTGAGTCGCAGGCGCAGCGATGACGACCATTGCCAGGAGGGGCGACGCTCCTTCCACTTCGATGCGGAGGTCCTCATCCGAGTCAAAGTGAGTGTCGCTAACCCGGAATCGATGCTCTTTCCAGAAGGGTTTGTCTTTCAGTTCAAAGTCGACGGTATCGCCGAGCTTCATTCCGTCTTTGCTTCGATAAAACGTCTGGATTGTGCATGTGGTA
>CALGTK010000252.1 GCA_937904325.1 uncultured Planctomyces sp. | reverse complement strand
CTGAACCACAACCGACATAGGCACCAGGCTGACGATTCGGGACACCATTATTGTTCCTCGCGCCGAGATGGGGATTGGTGGGACACTTAAACACAGGGATTTGTATCGCTAACGCTGTCCGATTTGGACCGGGCACGTCCCAGTTACCCATACCGCCTTCGGTGAATACGAGCGTTTCGTAAATATTCATCAGATCGAGCTCTGGCAGGATCATGGCGGACCAGCCTGTCCCGTGCGAGTTGTAGCCGAACGGCAGGGACTGGTGCGTTAAATGATAATTGTGCAGTGCCACACCGATCTGCTTCAGGTTATTGCGACACTGCGTTCTTCTTGCAGCCTCGCGTGCCTGCTGAACAGCCGGCAGGAGCAGGGCAACTAAGACCCCGATGATTGCAATGACGACAAGCAGTTCAATGAGCGTGAATCCACGCCACTTCTTCCGATCGTGCTTTATGCAGGTCGTACCTGATGCGTGACAAGTCACCAGAGGGGTGGGGAATTTTAGCGTGAGTCTCATGGGAGCCTCCAGATTCGAGACGACTTCAGTTTTAGTCACTAGTGAACAGTTTACTAATTGACCGAGATCGCGAGCACGCTGCGGGAATGACAGCTCAGAACGACGGTGCAGTAGCTGCCGACGCAGTCGGCATGGTGTCGGAGTGACATGCATGAAATGAAGACTGATGCAAATGCTGGATGAAGCGTCAGGCCAGCAGAGGTCCAATTGGATTTGACTGCTCGGCCGCACGGATTATTTCAGGCGGCACCTGCAATTCCAATCGCAACTGTCCGATGTTGAATAGCGAATGCATAATCGTACCCAGTAGATGCTGCGGTCTGTACGCGTCGCCGACGGCCCGCGAGGCGTAACGATCCGACTGTCCGACAACCTGTCCCATTTTCAAGCCGCCGCCTGCAATCAGCAGCGGAGTCAGTTCGCCATAGTGGTCGCGTCCACCGTTGTTGTTAATTCTCGGCGAGCGGCCCATTTCACCTGTAACGACCAGCAGGATCTTGTCGCTGAGACCTCTTTCCTCAATGTCTTCGAGAAAGGCAGCGACTGCATGATCGACCTGTCCACCCATCGGATAGATGCCGGCCATGTTTCGAGGACTGTTTCCGTTGGCATGATAGTCCCATCCACAATCTGACACTGTCACGAATCCACAGCCGGCCTCGACCAGCCGACGTGAAAGCAGCATCTGGCGTCCCAGAAGGTTGGAAGCTCGGCGCATGTCATTCCACCGTGTAAGTTCTTCCAGTTTGAAAAGATGGCTGGTGTCGTATCGCCGCACAGTTTCCGGAGCTTCTTTTGAAAGATCAAAGGCTTCGGCGACTCCTCGTGCGATGATGTCGAAGGCCTGCTGCTGGTAGGTGTCGACTCCCGCGAGAGCGTTTCCAGGATCTGCCCGCCGCCGCAGGCGATCGAGTCCGTGCAGCAGTTGCCGACGGTCGCCGAACCGTGCACGATCCAGCGTAAGTTCCATGTCGCGTTTCAGATCGCCTCCACCACTCGGATTGAAGGCCGCATAGGTTGAGCCAAGTGCACCAGGCTGAGTCAGCGTCGGGAGCGCTCCAGTCTCAAAATTGTTGCCTAGCTTCAGTCCATCCTGAACGGCTTCAGGCAGGAGGACCACGTTGGTCGGCAACCCTGATTGCGGATGATTATTTCCTCGAACGCGGGCGTACATCGAACTGGCTGACGCACCGGACGGACTGTTCCCGCTGACGACTCCTCCATACGTATGTCCGGAGTTCCCCGAACCGTACGACCTCACCACGGCGAAGCGGTCTGCCATCTTCGCGAGCCTGGGGAACGTCGATCCAAACGTGATACCAGGCAATGCGGTCTGAATCTCGCCGGTGATGCTGTGCATCTCACTCGGAGCCGTCATTTTTGGGTCGTAAAACTCGATGTGCGGCGGCCCTCCGCTGAGAAACAGCATGACGACAGATCGGCCCGTCAACACGTCCGAATCCGCAAGCGCCTGCGTCTGCATCATCCCTGCCAGCGACAAACCACCGGCGGCACACGCGCCGACCCGCAGGAAGTCGCGACGCGCATATCCCTGACAATTTCGCGAAAGATGTGAATCCTGAATCGTCAGCATCTGATTCATTCCGAATAAGGATCGTTTTGAGCTGCTCGCACGCAGTCATTATGTCCGAAAGGCAATGGCAAGTCACTGAGTGACTGATATCGGACTTCAGTCACTTCGCTGAATAACCCAAAAGCCGGCGGCGTTACCGATTTCAACAGAGTACGCAACCGGCGGTCCATGTTCACGAGAGACCGTCTGAACAGCATTCAGTTGATGTTGGCGTTTTCGGGAGCCGTATCGGTGACAGTGATCGTAAAGCTTTCAGCTGTTTTCTTCGTGACAGCAGGATTGGCCAGCCTGGAATGTTCAATGAAGATTGCATAGTCGACGTTGGCTTCCAGATGCAGACACTGAACAGTCACAGTCTTACCTTCGGCTTTGACCGCGACGTTCTTTCCCCCTGAGTTCAGGCGCTATCCCGTAATTGGCCTGGGACAGAAATTTGATACCTGACATCTTCCTTGTTGCCTAACAGCACAAGGCTCAAGGATGAGTCAGATGTCGCGGCATAATCTTACAGATTTGGAGTGGAAAACAATCCGTTGTTTATCCGGCTTCTAAACAATCCTTTCCCGGTCTTCGGCCGGATAAAACGCTCTCACTCAATTTGGATCAAGTTCAGGATATGAGGTCAATTCGGAAAGACACGATTCCGCCAGCGATTGCGATCGCTCAGGAACGCCCGGCCAGCCGAACGAGAAACGCTGCCCGGAAACGGTCGTCTGCATTTTCCGTCTGCATCCGTAGTGGCAGTGGAGGCTTTGGGTTTTTCACACAATGCGGCAGCGGGAGACTGCGGTGGGGGAAACTGCGGGAGACTGCGGGGGTGATTCTCAAACGGGGTCGCCATACGTTAGTTTTATCAGAAGATCTTTTACCATCTGCAGATTCTAACGAACCTTTTAACTTTCGAGGTCGGTTAATGTTCCGGCCGACAACGTGCTATCCAGGCATCACCGGACTGTTGTCGGATACACATCCGTGCCAGCATCGCCTGTTGTTCACTTCCTGCGACTTCCATTGCAGGGAGTGTTTATTCTTTGGGCCTGTTGGCACACGAAGTCCAGTAATTAACAACATCACCACGACCTGGGAAAAACCGTAACCATGCGTATCGTCCTTCTGCCACTCGTCGTTGCTGTATGCCTGCACGCACCTGCTATCGCCGATGACTCACGCCAAACTTCACAAGTGCTGGACACAACAGTCAAAGTTGAGATGTCCTATCTGAGGTCCTTACCCAGGAACTATGACGAACAGGACTCATGGCCGCTGGTCTTGTTTCTTCATGGGGCTGGAGAACGAGGCAATGATCTTGAACTGGTGAAGAAGCATGGTCCACCGAAGCTGATTGAGGAAGGCAAGGATTTCCCGTTCATTCTTGTGTCACCACAATGTCGGAAGGACGTTTGGTGGGAGCCGATTGAACTGACAGCGTTACTCGACCAGATCGTCAAGACACACAATGTCGATGAAGATCGAATTTATGTCACGGGCCTCAGCATGGGAGGATTTGGATCATGGCGACTAGCCGCTTACACACCAAAACGGTTTGCGGCCATCGCTCCAATCTGCGGTGGCGGTGAAACCTACTGGACCAAACGATTCTCGCATCTTTCCGTGTGGGCCTTTCACGGAGCCAAAGACACCGGCGTACCGCCTGAACGATCTCAGGCAATGGTCGATGCTCTCAAGAAGGAAGGTGGGAAGCCAAAGCTCACGATATATCCAGATGCCAGGCATGATTCATGGACTGAGACGTACAACAACCCCAGGTTCTACGAGTGGCTAATGAAACAAGAACGCAGCACTGAATAAATTCTGATTCAGAACCAGCATCAGTAGCCAGATGCCCCGACGCGACTTTGAGCGACTCAACGTGAAGCCGCCGTGGCCGTCCAGTCTCGAGCAGTTTGCGGGACTCTATCTGGCCGTGCGGAAGGCGGAATTCGAAGCGGCACTGACAGTGGACACCATGGGACATCGAGATCAGCGGACAATGAAGAGGTTCTTCGTCCGTCCGAACGCGGTCAGACAAACTCAGGATTTGTCCCACTACTTCGAAAAACGTCC
>CALGTK010000251.1 GCA_937904325.1 uncultured Planctomyces sp. | reverse complement strand
CGGTGGTGAATACGGTGGTGGTACGAAGAGGAACGTGGAGTCGCGTGGCACAAGGTTCGCTGCCATTCGTGGCATCTTCAAAATGAAACAACAGGTTGAGAAGGTAAAACGAGCATTGCGTCTTGATACTGCACAGGAAGCCTACACTCAGGTCAGGTTCTGGGATTTTGAATTGCAACGACAGACCGCTGTTGCCGGTGCGGACCCCTGGGGTAACGACTGGGAAGACGTGGATATTGACGTAGCCGTCAAACTGCTTGAAAGAATTGAATTTGACGTAGACGTTGTCGACGAACAATACCGTGCTGCAGTCTTTACAATGCCTCTCCCCTACCGTGTTACCGGTAGCTGGTTGACAGCAAGAGGGCCAAACGGAATTCTGGCATCGCATCCTCAAATCAAACGACTGCTTAGTGAGAAGGAACAACTTGAGCAGGAAAATCGAGCCAAAGCTCTGCTTAAAGTCGCCGAGCGAGAAGAGAAAATTAAGGAGTCCAGCGGACGAGGGTTTCAGCGGGTACAAGTAAATACTCGCAGCATGCGTGGTAGCATGATGGGTAATTCTGAAGCGATGAGCGCCTACACCGACTCCTATAACGAGTTGGCCATGGAATCAGATTCTGAGTACGAAAGTGAGCAGTCAGATTATTCCGGCCAATATTCTGGTGGAGCGATGGGCCGAATGGATGTTTTTGCAACTCCAGAACTGATGCTCTTCCGTTTTCTGGATTTCAGCGTCGTTCCCGGAAACGCTTATCGCTACCGCGTACGCTTAAAGCTGAGAAATCCAAACTTCGATCGTGACCCCGGTGAACTTCAGGACTTCGCATCACGCGAAGGAAAATATAGATTCACACCCTGGTCTGAAGTCAGCACACCGGCACTGATCAGGGATGAAAATGAAGTCTACGTGGCAAAGGTCGATGATCGCCGTGGAGTTTCGGTTGATGCATACCAGTGGATGAGTGAAACAGGCACTTACGTTCACGGCCCGTTTGAAGGGCTCCAACGCGGAGATCGGATCGCCAGTTGGACCCGCGAAGTAAAAAGCAGAAGGCGTGGTGCCGAATCTGAGACCCTGGGCGGGGTCACAACAGAAGTTCTTCGGCCCTCAGCAAACACGTTTATGAAAGAACAAATTGATTTTGTGACTCCGAATACTTTAGTCGATTACAACCGTGACACGCTTCTGGATCCGACCGAGCATCCTGATTTGGAACTAGCTACAAAGAAGCTTCCAAATACCTTCCAGGAAATTGTTATCGTGAACCGCTTCGGCGATTTGATCCGCGTGGACACTGTCGGAAGCGCTGCCGCTCACGAAAGCGCCAAAAGCCGTATGGTCCAGCAGGGTGACCTGTGGGCGCATTTGAAGCGTTCTGCAAGCCCCTTTGGTGAAGGTGGAATTGAAGAACTAATGTCTGAAGCAGAGGGGGGCATGGATGAAAATTACATGCAGGAGATGAGTGGTGGCATGCCGTCAAACCCGAAACGT
The DNA here is from genome assembly GCA_937904325.1 of uncultured Planctomyces sp. Lineage (GTDB taxonomy): Bacteria > Planctomycetota > Planctomycetia > Planctomycetales > Planctomycetaceae > JABMPE01. The sequence goes on along the minus strand of CALGTK010000251.1, from coordinate 32,487 downwards.
CGTAGTTCTACGAAGCGGAATACACAAATGATGATGTACGGCGGTTCCGGAGAGGGCGAGAACTAGAGCACTCATCAAATGGATGTTCGATTGCTCTTCAAACACTTCGTCTACGGCTGACAGCGATTCGGCGAATCTCCGCTGCAAGAAAAAATGACCCGGCGACGCATACAAGGCCATCTTTTGGGCAAACCTCAAGAGCAGCCTGCCATGCGTCAGCCGGTTCTTTTGCTATATGCACCCGGTGTGTCGAAACTCGCATAGCGAGAGCAGTCAAGGCGTCTACTGAAATTCCACGTTGATTTTTCGAGTATCTTGTCACAATCACAACATCGAAATGCGGAAAAATTCGTCGGCATAGCCCGGCCACATCTTTGTCCAGACTGGTCCCAAAGATCAGCACTCGTTTGCCGCGAACTGGCAGTTTTTGAATTGTGTCGACCAATGCTCCGGCTGAGATCCAGTTATGAGCCGCGTCCACGATCACCATCGGGTTCTCACTCACCCGCTCGATACGGACAGGATTGGATGAGTGGTGTAGCTGATTGATAGCCGTCGACGAAATCGTCCACCCTCGATGCTGGAGCTGACCCACGGCAGCCTGGGCGACATCCACATTGTGCTGTTGATGATTGCTCAGGTCTCGCCAAACGTCCTGCCTCAATACATCAGTTCTTCCTGTCGCGAAAGGAACAGCGACTGTCACCAAAGGCGAATGGTTCTGGGTCGCGACCTTAGCGATCTCTGACAGGGCTTCGGAGTTGGAGACACCAGTCACAACCGGAATGCCAACCTTAATGATCCCTGCCTTTTCTCTAGCAATCTCACTCAGACGTGTCCCGAGAATGCGGGTGTGGTCCCGACTGATAGTCGTGATGATGGAAACTTCCGGATTGCAGATATTCGTCGAGTCCAGACGCCCCCCGAGTCCGACTTCCACTACTGCGATATCAACTTTGCATTCGAAGAACCAAAGCCAGGCCAATGCCGTGGTCAGCTCAAAAAACGTAGGGTTCATGCCCTGCCCGGTCGAATCGATTAGTTGAGCAACGTCCGCCAGTCGACCGACAACACGCGTTAGGCCAGTTTCCGAAATCAGTTTTCCTGAAACCTGAATCCTCTCTTCAAACTGATCAATATGCGGCGAAGTAAAAAGTCCAACATGGTAATCCGAAGCCCTTAGGATCGACGCGACGACTGCGGCAGTCGAACCTTTTCCTTTTGTTCCAGCTATGTGAACGACAGGAACTTTGTCCTGCGGATTTCCAAGATGCTCTAGCAGATTCAGCATCCTGTCGAGCTTAAAGTCCGACGCAGTCAATGAAGGCGACATCTTTTCAAAGTCGATTCGACCATAAAGCCAGGCGATTGCTTCCTCCCGCGACGAAAACAACATAAATTCAGACATAATTGTTAGTAGAAATGATTGCAGGGCGACATTCCAACGGCGGACATGGTCCGGTGGACGGCCTGGTGTGTTATTCTAAAGTCACAATGCTCGGGCAACGGTATGCCCTCGGATTCGATGACTCTGTTTTCCTGAAATTGATCCGCAGAATAATCATGTCAGAACCGTCACGTAAGGGCCTTGAGTCATTATTGCTGCGAGCACGCGACGGAGATCTCGAAGCAACGAACGAACTGTTCGCTACCTGCCGAGCGTACGTCGGCTTCCTGGCTCGCTCCCATGTAGACAGCTGGATCCAGGCAAAGGTAGATTCATCCGATCTCATTCAGCAAACGCTGATGGAAGCTCACCAGGCATTCCCGAAATTCAATGGTCAAACTGAGGGTGAGTGGGTCGCCTGGCTGAAGCAGATTCTCAAACACAACGCGACAGATTTTGTCAGACGATTCGGAGCCGCCAAACGCCGAGCTACATTAGAGATCGCCATTTCGAACGGCAACGATTCGACTTACTTTCGAGCTGCACCTGAACTGTCCTCGGGTGGCGAATCTCCCAGCCAGGTCATGGTTAGACGTGAACAGGAAATTCAGATATCGGAGGCCCTCGCGACGTTGCCTGATTCTTACCAACAAGTCATCGCCCTGCGAAATCTCCAGAGGCTGCCGTTTGACGAAGTTGCTGAACGGATGGGACGCTCCCGCCCGGCGACTCAAATGCTCTGGATGAGGGCTCTCAAAAAACTCCAGGCTCAGATGCACCTTGATACCAACTCATAGTGATCAATACGAGCAAACACTTAGAGTTCCGCTACTCTGAAAACGGCATCAGACAAAGCCAGAGGCCACGTTAACCATTTCTATGCAGCTTCATCGAATCTGAAAGAACAGCGATGCGATTGCGGATACTCGTACTTCCCCTTGCCGCTGCAGTTATTGCAGGCTTAGTCTGGCATAAGCATAATCAGGTTCATAGACGCCAACCCGCCACGGCAAATGGGAAAATCGCACGAATCCAAGCGCCACCCATCGAGGCCATCGACGCGGAAAACTCGATCACTCGGTTGAAGTCGTTTCTCGGGCGACACAGCCTGCTCGTTGTTTTTTTCGACGGCCAAACGGGAGCCGACGCCGACAAAACGCTAAACCATCTGAAGCAACACTCGGCCGAACTGAAAGCAGCAGATTACCACGTTATTGCAGTCAGCTCTGCTCTTCCCCAACAAAATCGCAAGACCGATTTTCCGCCTCTGTTCCACCTGCTGACTGACCCTGCCCCGGTCTGGAAGGTCCACCGGAATTGGGGCTCAGGTTGTTTCGATGAAAAAGCAGGCTCGCCTCGACAAGCCGTTTTCCACATCGACCGAGCTGGCAACGTCACTGGCACCTCGGAGCCAACGCCACTCGCCAATCCCGATCAACAGATAGACGAGTTGCTTGGCTTATCGCACATTGAAGAGTAATTCGCGGCGAAACCAGAGCGTCCAAGCTTCGTTCGGCAGATGTCAATCGTCACTGCTGACTCCGAAAATCTGCATTGCGTAATACAGAAACTGGAGCAGTGTCTGCAAAGTGGCGGCGACATAAGTCCAGCCAGCCGCGTTCAAAACTCGTCGAACGGCAATCGCGCCTTCCCCGTCCACGATGTTGTACTCCGTCAAGAGTGCCTTCGCTCGATTGCTCGCGTCGAATTCAACTGGCAAGTTCACAACTTGAAAAAACAGGACTCCGCCAAACGCTGCAAGCCCAAGAACCATCAACGGCATGGAACTAAAGATCGCACCGGCAATAAACAGTGCAAAAAACAGTGTTGGCCCAAAACGCGCAGCGGGTACGGCAGCGTTTCGAACGACCAGGGGCATGTACCCGCTGGCATGTTGAATCGCATGTCCCGCTTCGTGAGTGGCAATGCCGACGGCCGTTGCCGTTCGCGTGTGATAGACCTCATGACTTAAGCGCAATACGCGATGCGCAGGGTCGTAATGGTCGCTCAGAAAGCCGCGTGCTTCCTCGATCCCGACGTCGTTGAGACCGGATCGGTCAAGCACGTAACGAGCGGCAGCGGCCCCCGTCAATCTGGCATCAACCCTCATCCCCTGACCGTAGCTGGACTTGACCTTAGCCTGAGCCCACAGCATCAACAGCAGAGCTGGCGAAACAAACAGCAGGTACATCGGATCAAAGAACCACATCATTTACACCCTTAAATGTTTCAGAATTGCGTATCTGCGATTTCCAAAACTTAAGTCACGACGCGACTGAAGAAATCAAGCAACAGAGTCAACATCACACAGACACTACGTGAATCGCTCAATTCAGATCTACGTCCAGATCGGATATCTCGCAAGATTTCACGTTCGACTTCGCAGAGAATTTTCTATGCCAATGCTGTTCAGAACTGAGCAACCGGCAGTATCACAGATGTACCCTGAGCGGAAGCAGCGAGTAGACATTCATGACTCACCAAGTGTAAACAGACGCTTCCACGCATCTGCTAAAAATCGCGGAATATCCGATGCAATCAGTGCTGGCTGCGAAACCGCCTCAGCGGCCAGATCGCCAGCGAGTCCGTGGAGATAAACGGCCAGTCTGGCCATCTCGAACGGAACTCCACCGCTCGCCAGCAGTGCTGCCGTCAGACCTGTCAGCACGTCACCTGAGCCTCCAGTTGCCATGCCCGAATTGCCCGTAGGGTTAATCGAAACCCGTTCGCCGTCAGTCACAACCGTTCCAGATCCCTTCAGGACCAGAATCACGTTGTTTCGCCTCGCGAAATCGCTTGCCGCTCCGGACCGTTCATCTTCGATTTCTGACACGGACAAACCCGACAGACGTGCGAACTCACCGGGATGAGGGGTCAACACTCGTGGTCCCGCGTGCTCGACTCCTTCCCAATCGCCGCTTCGAATAGTCGCTGCTAACGAGTTCAACCCATCTGCATCCAGGACGACCGGACAGGCCGCGACTGTACAAAGATGGCGAACGACCTCTGGCAGATCGGTTGATATTCCAAGTCCGGGGCCAATTCCAATCGAATCCTGTCCGTCAACCATGCGAGCCACGTCGTTTAGCGTGGCGATGGAAAGTTTCCCATCGGCGTCTTCCGGCAAACCAATCGTCATGTAGCCTGGTTCATATCCCGCGACAATAGCCTGAATTCCTTCCGGACACGCGACGGAAACAAGTCCGGCGCCACCACGTAGCGCCGCCATACCTGCCAGGCAGGCTGCGCCGCTCATCCCACGACTTCCCGCCAGGATGAGCGTACTGCCAAACGTACCTTTGTGACCATCCGGCCGTCGGGGAGGTGATTCCGGCAGTGCAAAATCCGAATTCTCAGGCATTTGATCCATTTCAAACCGATCTAGGGGCAAATTCCACTGTGCAATATAATCACGGTGTCGCTCAGGTGGCACTTTGTTCGGCAAAAGGCACCGGACAGTTTCATATTCAGACTCTACACAACGACTGAGTTCTGAATCTCGTAGATTTTCTCGGTAATTAAATGGTCACACTTCAGGACGTCATCAGGACACTCTCCATTGCGCTGATTCTGGCCAGTACTGGCTCTGGCTGCCTGCTCGACACACGATTTGTTCAGATGCCGCAGCTAATGCCTCGCCACCCAGCGACCGAACACCGCGCCGCTGAATACCACGACCCATATCCTGACGAGTCAATTGGCCCCAGCACGGGCAGTCGGCCGCTCGGATTCAAACGGCAGAGAGCCGAAGCCAGACGAGCGGCAGATCTTCGCGGAGTTCATCTGCTGGATCCCGGTGACCTGTTACCGCCAACGTCAGTCGACCCGGACGCCAATCAGTTTTCCGAAGTCGTTGAGCCATGATCCCGACAACCACTTTGATCAGCCGCAGTCACTTCTCAAACGTCTGATTGAGCGTACTATTCGGGCTCTCCACTAAGACTTGCAGCACAATCGCTGGTCGGAAGAAGAGTTGACGAATTACAGGCCAATGCCCTCTGGGACGCGTCCATCATGAAGACATCTACGCTGATCCTGCGCAGCCTGATGCATTACTGGCGAATTCATGTCGCTGTGTTTCTTGGCGTCGTCGCTGGAACTGCAGTAATCAGCGGTGCACTCATTGTGGGCGACTCAGTGCGGGAAAGCCTCAAGGCGATGAGCCTTGCTCGTCTGGGTGGCGTCGACCTCGCTCTCCACTCGCCACGTTTCATTCGGGAAGAAACCGCAGATATCCTGGCTGAAAATTCTGAACTGCAGGATGTGATCAGCAGCATCGCACCGGCACTGATCATGGACGGTGCGTTAGTTCAGGAAAGTGACGATGGCACCGTCACTGATCGAGCCGGGAGAATACGGGTCTTCGGAATCGACGACCGATTTGTCAGCATGAGCGAATTCGACGATGAGTCGCTCCCCGATGGCGACGAACTCATTCTCAGCGACCGCGTCGCCCGACAACTCAACGCCAAAGTCGGTGACAAACTGACACTGTGGATTGAGATGCCCGCCACTATCCCTCGAGAAAGTCAGCTCGGCGGCATCGAGGATCAGGATACGCAAAGCGTCCCGCTCACCGTGTCCGCCATCCTTCCGGAGATGTCCGGGACTGGCCGGTTCGACCTCAGCCCAGCACAGCAGATGCCACTCACCGTTTTCGTTTCACTTGAAAACCTGCAGAAGTCAGTCGGCCTGAACGCCGTCCGACGTTCGCGTAATTTTCCGAATGGCAAGCCCGCACGAGTCAATGCCATGTTTGTAAACCTGAATTCGCGTGAACTGGCCGCGTCACCTGAAGCTACTGACACAGCCACCCGGATAACCCAGTCTTTAGGCGACTCCATCTCTCTTGAAGACCTCAGTCTGCGAATCGTTTCAAACGACCGAGGCTACCTGGCTCTTGAGAGCAAACAAATGATTCTGGAAGACGCATTTGCTTCCGCCGCCCAGAAGGTAGCCGGAGCGTCTGGACAGACCGTAGCTCGAAACATGATCTACCTGGTCAACGAACTGAGCAACGCCAGCAACCCGGACGCCTACTCAGCGTATTCGACGATCGCCGGTGTCAACCTCGCCGAAGTCAGCCACGCTCCATTTGGTCCGCTGGTGATTGGTGAAGATATCGAGACGCTGAACGACGACGAGATCATCCTTGCAGACTGGCTCGCGACCGACCTGAAAGTTTCGTCAGGTGACTCTATTCATATCAAGTATCACTCGGTGGGGTCGCACGGTGAACTGCCGGAAGAGGTCCTCACGCTGAAAGTACGAGCCATCGTTCAGCTTGCACGGTCGGTCACAGCCAGTGATCGCGGTCTCACTCCAGAGGTCAAAGGGATTACCGACGCAAAAACCTTCAACAACTGGAAGCAGCCATTTCCGATGGACCTGGACCGTCCAAGCGATCGCGACGAAGACTATTGGGAAATCTACAAAGCTCTCCCGAAGGCTTTTGTTTCACTCGACCTCGCTAAGTCACTTTGGACCAGTCGCTACGGAAGCCTGACGTCCATTCGAATCGCCACTTCTGCAACAGCCGGCGATGCTGAACAACTCGAAGAAGCAAAAACACAATTCAGCAGAAATTTTCTCAGACAATTGAAGCCACAGGAAACCGGCCTGACATTTCAGCCGGTTAAATACAATGGGATCAAGGCGGCCAGCGGAACGACGGACTTCACCGGCCTCTTCGTTGGCTTCAGCTTCTTCGTCATCGCATCGGCAATGATCCTGATCAGCTTACTGTTCCGGCTGGGCGTCGAACGACGAACCCCCAGTATCGGGCTGCTTCAGGCTATCGGTTTCGACCGTCACATGGTCCGCAAAATTATCCTTAAAGAAGGGCTCATTGTTGCATGCCTCGCTGGCGTCGTCGGCTCAGTATGTGCGGTCGGATATGCAAAGCTCATGATCGTCGCCCTGAAAGATCCTGACTGGTGGGGTGGGGCGATCGGAACTCAGTTTCTTTTTGTCTATCCAAAACCTGTCAGCATCGCCGCCGGCTTTGTGATCTCGATCATCGTCGCGTTGCTCGCGCTTTATTTCGCGCTGCGAGGTCTACGAGACATCTCCACAAGGCAACTCCTTGCCGGCGATACAGACGCAGCGATGACTAACGCCACTCAACAATCAATCGCCGATCGCAGGTCCAAATGGGCGAGAAACGGAGCGATCTTTTCTCTCGTCACACTTGCCGCAGGCCTATTGGGGATCGTGCCGTCGAGCGAAGCATTTTCTGGTCTTACGTGGCCAATGGTCGCGTTCTTCGTTGTCGGAATCGTTAGCCTGACGTCCGCGATGTTTCAGTTTTCCGCGTGGCTCGCAGGCGATCGTCAAACGGCTGTTCGCGGCAGTGGTCTCGGTGGAGCATCGCGACTCGGGTTGCGTAACGCCGCAAGACATCGAGCTCGGAGCGTCCTTTCCACAGGGCTGATTGCCTCAGCCACATTTGTGATCGTGGCTGTCGCTGCCGGACAACGGGATCCTGCTGTCGAGACGCCGGATTTCAATTCAGGTAACGGTGGCTTTTCTCTCGTTGCCGAAGCAACCGCCCCGATCCTCGACTCTCTTCAAACTAGAGAGGGCCGGATCAAACTGGAGATTTCCCCGAAGACTGATTCTACCGACGCTCGCCTGCTGAACGACATGCTGACTTATTCATTCCGCGTCAGACCGGGCGAGAATGCAAGTTGCCTGAACCTTTACCAAACGACTCTCCCTACCATCCTTGGCGTCCCGGATGATCTACTTGAACGAGGAGGATTTCGTTTTGTCGATCAACGAAAAGCGGACTACTGGAAACTCCTGACAACTTCTCGAGACGACGGCCGCATTCCCGTGCTGGGTGATATGAACACTCTTATGTTCAGTCTGCATAAATCGCCGGGCGCGTCGATTCCAATCCCTGACTCAAGTTCGGAACTTGTCGTTTCAGGGATGCTCGACGGTAGTGTACTGCAGGGCGTGTTGCTTATGTCAGACGCAAACTTCCGCAGGCTGTTTCCGAAGCAGACGGGCTTTCGGTACTTCCTGATCGGCGCTAACGAGGAACGCGTTGCCAGTTCCGGGCACTTTACTGATGAAGAAGTTCGTCAACTGGCAACTCTGCTGGAGGGATCGCTGACACCGTACGGTTTCGATGCCGAACGGGTGTCCGACCGCATCGCAGCTTACCTGGTTGTTCAGAACACTTACCTCTCTACGTTCCAGTCGCTCGGCGGACTCGGTTTGCTACTGGGTACTCTTGGCCTGGCCACTGTCATGTTGCGAAACGTTGCTGAACGTCGGTCTGAACTCGCGCTGTTGCGAGCAGTCGGTTTCCGGCAAGGCAACTTGTCTGTGATGGTGCTTGCGGAAAACGCGATGCTGCTTGTCTGGGGCCTCGCTTCCGGAACAGTCAGCGCACTGCTGGCCATGCTTCCGCATTTGCTGAGTACAGGTGCAGACACGCCGTGGAGCAACGGTGCAGCTCTCCTTCTGACGGTTTTCGTAGTCGGGATGCTGTCGTCTCTGTTCGCCGTGCGAGAGGCATCGCGAACCCAGATCGTAAGCTCGCTACGCAGCGACTAACCTTTCTCCATTCCCGGCATCGTCCTTCGGCCACTTACCACGAATCATCAACCACACAAATGCCACAACTCGACCGCGAAGAATACATCGAGCAGGCTTATTTCTGGGAAATATTCCTGGAGCGAATGGGCGACGGAGTCCCCGCACAGGAAATCATTCTTCAGGTCCAGGACGAAATTCTCGCCACAACCAAGCTGCCAATGGCTCTGCATTTTCTGGTCGGAGAAATCCGACATCGAGGACGAATCAGTGACGGTATGTCGCAGATGAGTCACTACTTCTCGCCGTTTCAAGCCTTCATTATGTCGAAGGCGGAAGACGAAAAGACAAGATTCGATCTGCTCATCGCTCTGGCAATTTTGAAATCTGAAGCCAAATACCGAGCGGACGATCGATTATCGCCACAGGGCCTCTTTATTTTTCAATTTGAGTGCATCGCCCGAAACCAGCTGGGCTACGACTTCGGCATGCAGGCAATCGCTAACGATCCGTACTTTGACGACACATGGCATAACTGGATCATGTGGCTGCGAAACCAGCTCGGCGCATCCGAGTTCTGCGAGTTTCTTTATCTCCGCTCCGACTTTGCGGTGGAAGAGAAACGTCGATCTCTAGGCGACCCTGACTGGCAACCGCCCAAGCCGATGCTGTTCGGAGTCCGGGAAGGCCGCATCGCCAAAGCGAACCGCGGCAAAGACCCGCTGTACATGTTCGCGGCATTGGAACGCCAACTCGGCTACCCGCAGATTCCCAAGCCGACGCCCAAAGACAAAGACAAAGTCTTCCATCCGCTGGTCCAACAACGCTTCGACCTGATCGAAAAGCGACTTTCCGTCATGGAGCAGGAGCTGAAAGGTGGAATAGACCTGGAGCAGTTCTACAAGAAGCCGGACGAACCAGGCAGCCACAGTTGACACGTCCCTGAGAGGGCAAATTGCGTTCTCAACGTCGGCGGCTGGTGTGGTCCAGGTCTGAGATGTCTGAGTGAGCAGTTTCCGTCGCAAGAATGATCGATAGCAAAGTAACAATCGCAGCTATCATCATGTAAACGGATACAGGCCAGGATGCTCCGCCTGACCACTCAACAAGCGCTGCGGCGATCATTGGGGCAATACCTCCCGCCAGCGGCGAGGCCAGTTGATAGCCGACGGACGCTCCGCTGTAGCGGACTCTCGTTCCGAAAAGTTCGGAAAGGAACGCCGCCTGCGGACCGTACATCAGCGAGTGGCCGACAAGAGCCAGAACGATCGACAACCAGATGAGCAATGTCTGTTGAGTCTCGATCAACCAGAAAAATGGAAACGCAAACACGAACATAAAGACGGCTCCCGCCAGATAGACAGGGCGGCGGCCGACACGGTCCGAGAGAATGCCTGACAGCGGAATGACGACAATCTGCACGGCGGCCGCTATCCAGATACCGTTAAGAATTGTCTGTTTCGGCAATTGCAAATAGTCCGTTGCGTACGTGAGTACGAAAACGGTGAAAATGTAAAAGCAAACGTTCTCGGCAAAACGAGCACCGATTGCGAGAAATACGCTGCGGCGATACTTGCTGAATACTTCAAGAATTGGCATCGGACTGACGTCATTCTTCTTTTGCGATTCCGCGAAGAGCGGGCTTTCAAAAACCTGAAACCGAATAAACATCCCGACGGCCAACAGAACGATTCCCAGTAGAAAAGGAACTCTCCAGCCCCAACGGAGAAACTGTTCCTCAGGGAGCGACAAGGAAATCGAAAACACACCTGTTGCGAGTAGCAGCCCCGCCGGAACTCCCATCTGAACACAGCTTCCATAGAAGCCTCGTTTGCCAGCGTGCCCGTGCTCGACGGCCATCAGAACTGCTCCGCCCCACTCACCACCAACTCCCAGTCCCTGCACGAGCCGCAGAAGAATCAAGATGCATGGAGCCGCGACACCGATTGTGTTGTAGGTCGGCAAAACTCCGATTAGAAACGTCGCCATTCCCATCATCAATAGCGTCGTTATGAGCATCGCCTTGCGACCGATTCGGTCACCAAAGTGCCCAAACACAACTCCACCAAGAGGCCGCATAAAGAAGCCCAGAGCGAAAGACCCAAAGGCAGCCATACGGCTGACAAACTCGTCATCCGATGGAAAGAACAGCCGATCAAACACCAGGGCTGCCGCCGTGCCGTAGAGGAAAAAGTCGTACCACTCGATCATCGTGCCGACGAAACTTGCCAGCACAACTCGGCCTACGCGAGGTCTTGGTGGGGAAAGTTCGTCTGACACATCGTCTCCTGATTGATGGACGCCGTAATTCTGGCTGGTGCGCTGGCGACTGACTTCTTTGGAAAATGATGCCGATCGATGGCCGGTTAACCAGCGATGCAATTCTGACGCGATCACAGAAACCGGATAATCTCGTTATGTGATGCGTGCCGCACAGATCTTGAGTAGTGGTAGACGCAGATACCATCATTGATTTCTGTTTCACAGCGGACCAGAAACTCCAGCGACTTGAAACAATTAAACGCACTGAACGCGAGTTCGAGTCGATTGAGCATATCCTGTGGCTCAGCGGTTAAGTCCGGATACAGAACTGGTCCGGTATCCGTTTGAAAAATATCATCTCGCTCGTTGGCATTCATTGTCTTGATCGGGTGCTCAATGACGGCGACGTATCGATCCGACTCTATTCGTGTCCGAGCAATCAACGGAGCGTTCATCAGTGTCGCTTCGACGATGTCCCTCGCGGATTCGAGAATCACTCCAGGGCGTTCAACGATGTCGATCTTAGCGGAGTCGAAAACGTCTGCTTGCGTCCCTGTCTGACGATCTGTCTGCTTACCGGAGCCGGGCGGGTAAAGGTCAACATCATCCCCCGCTCGGGCATACGTTTTAAGATTCAAGAATCCAGTACTCGAAAAAATTGGAGTAAAGTCGGCATTTGGCTTCGTCCAGATATCATTCTCCACCCCAACCCGTTCCGTCTTGCAACTCGCCCCCAGCACGAACTTGTCGGACCAGCCACTCGACTTCTCAGTGACTTCGCAGCAACATTCAAGCTGAATCCTTGCGTTGTTAAGACTGTACGGAGGTTCGTGACTGACAGTCGCCGGCGGCTTTCTGTCCGTATCAATTCGGAACGATAAAAAAGACGCGGAAAAATCTGTGAACTTCATCGGGGCGTTCCTGATTTCTGGAAGTCGCCGCGAGTCAGTTGCCCGCGTAGAGGACCAAACACCCCGCGCGACCAGTTCACATTCACTTCTGACAGGTCGACAGTGAATGATCGATCAACGTGAGTTTCTCCCAACTGCCGACCGTCCTGAGTGACTGCCAGCTTTCTGCCGTCAAAGTCAAAGGCAAGCTTCGTCGGGCCATTCTTCCACGCTGGCTGGACCGCGAGATTTCCTGGCATGCGGAGCCGAAGTACGGCTCCGTATTCACGCCGCTGAGATTCCGTCAGAAATCCATAGCGATCGTCCCACTCGTAAGTCCCTTTGGATGAAGTCGAAAGGAGCAACGAATCCTGATAGGGAATCAGACTGGTCACTCGCTGCCCCCAGTGATTCCTCACCAGTTTGAATTGATCTGCCTTGGCTTCGTAGGGATGAGTCTTCATGTCTGTCAGCAGTGGATGAGAAAACATTCTTGCTGCAAAATGCCACTTCCTGGCGTCCCGATCGCGACGCCACAGTTCGGCCCACGGCCAGACTCCCGCCAACAGGTCGCCTCTGTAGACGCCAAGCGTCTGGCACTCTCGGGCGCTGGAAGACACCCCAGCCATCACGGGAGGCCAGTCTTTAAGCTGAACGGCTTGCTGTCCCCGATATCCGAAGACATTTCCAGTCGGATACTGAGCTAATAGCAGACGATCGTGCAAGCGTAAGGACGAATATACCTGGTAGCTGAAACGGTTGTCCGCGGCGAGTGTTGTCCGCCACTTTCCTTTCTCAAAGACATAGATCCCGCCGCGATTCGAAACCGTCAGCACCTGCCTTCCGAACTGCCCCCAGGCAAATGGCGTCTCCAGCTCGTACTTCGTCTTCAGGACGATGGCCGACGACAGATCGATCGCGCCGTCGGAATCCGACGTCCAGGGGCAAGCCATAATACGAGTAAAAGACGCGGCATCAGCGTTATTCCGATGGTAGAAAAAGAGATGACCATCGGCGTAGTAGAAGTTAAAATAACCGCCAACTTCCGGGGCAGACAGAATCTGCCGATCGTTGAACCAGGCTTCGTTTTCAGAAAATACGAGACGCCCCTCCCCTAGACGCATCAGGCCATCGCCCGATCTCAGAGCCTTCATACCGGGCGGCAACTCTTTGATCCACGTTCGAGACTTCGCATCCCACTTGCGAACTGAGTTCCCCCGGACCGACGACCAGGCATAAATCTGATGGTCAAATTCGCACAGATAAACGCCACAGTCGAGATCCGGATGTGGCAAACGCTCAACTTCAAAACTCGCCTCATCACGCTCCGGGCGAACAAAAAACTGCAACGTCCGCCGGCCTGTGCGAAAGCGAGTGTTGTATACATCGGCAAAGCCAGCCCCCGCGACAACACGCCCCTCACCATTTCGGATTTCGAATAGCGATCCGAAGCTCTGGCCACGATCGGTACCGAAATCTACTTCCGTTGAAATTCTCAGCTCCGTTTGTGTCTTGTGCGCGTTCGGCTGTTTGTCTTCAACGGAGCGTTTTGGCATCTTACGTAACAAACTTGCCGGGGCTGCGATCATGTCAACGGAAATCGTTCGCTCTGCAGTTCCAACGTCAGCAACCATTGCTTTCGAAGCAGCCGGAGGCCGTGCGGTATCGTAATAGAAAGGCCGTAAAGCGTTGAGCTGGCCACTCGCATCGGCATCGGACACGTAGTATGTCGCTTTTGCCAAGTGACGAAGATCCGATCCAGCAGCCGTGAGTGCCCCCGCAAGCGACTGGAAGACCGAACGCACCTGACTCTCGCCATCGCCAGGCGACAGGGCTTCAAGGCCGGAAACATAGACACGATCATTTCCATGGATCCGTGCGACCCGGCTGAACACTGGTGACGACTTCATCCAGTCCGGTGTGAAATAACTGACCGTCTCGACCGACGCTTTCAGTGGTGCCCACGCAACCAGTTCCATCTCTATTGGGCGTGAGCCGGACAGCCACTGAACATGCGAGACCGGTGGAACTCGAATCTCTTCGAAGAACGCTTCGATCTGACGGTTCACGACGTCGGCTTCCGACATTGGCCTCATGAAAGTCTTGATCTGGACGATGTGCGACCGATCGAGACCAAGTGCTTCGATTGTTTTCAGCAGCCCGTCCAGCGTATCTGTCGTTGCTTTGGCTAACTCGCCCGCCGCCGCCTGGCCCGAAACGTAAACGACATCTCCCGGTGGAAGAACGCGGACCCTTGCGGAATAGTCGGTGCCTGCTCGTTCCTCACGAACAATGAAATACGGCTGTCCCCTCTCCGATATATGCGGCATTACGAAAACAGCATCCAGTGCGACCACGACGTTCATGTCTGGAAGCGGTGTCGTAACGAAGGCAATGGCGGGCTGAACATCAGCCGTCAAACGCGACAACTCTTTCAAAATGATAGTTCGCACGCTGGAGTCTCGAACATAGACGTTCAGCTTTACGATATCGCTCGGGGTCGCGCCGCCTTTCTGCAGAACGGTCTGCAGTCGGGCGAAGAGCGACGTCACTTGAGTTGCCGCATCATTGGTATCGGTCGACTCAGGAAAAATCTGAGTCGTATGAGCGAGCGCCGCATTCCGCACTCGGACTGCGATTGATGTGCCATCAACAGTCGTAGAAGGAAATCGTTCGATAGCAACTCCGCTGGCTCTATCCGCACCCTGTACGGCAGTGCAAAACTCAGACGCGGAAAAAGTCATCAATACAAAAGTGATCAACCGCACCGCGGCGGCCACCCTTCCTGCGAAGAATCCGTGCAGGTATTGACGGCAGGTTCTGGCCCCATCCTCTGCATGCGAGTTGCGTGCATTCATGACCACTCCAATTCATATTTGAAGGATTCGACAAACCTACGGTTCGATTCGCCGAGCAAGTTCGTCTCGGATGGTAGCCGGAGAGACACGCACATCTCTATCGTGTGTCGTCGATCCACGACCGGTTCCCCTCACCTCTCAAGAGACCCCGCCATGCCACGCCTGCTCATTGCGGCCGCTGTTTTCTCTACATTCGCGATCCCCGCCGTCGGCGAGGACGATCTTGAGTTTGAAGACGTGACGGAACGACACCAGATGATTTCGATGCGAGACGGCGTCCGCCTGTCGGCGTATCTCTATGTACCCTCTGGCGATGGACCCTGGCCTGCCGTTTTTGAACAACGCTATGCCAGCCTGCGAGCCGCTTCCACGCGTCGTGCAGCGGCCGCAGTTTCAAAGGCCGGCTATGTCGTCGTTCTTGTCAACTTCCGCGGTGCTCAGAAATCTGAGGGAACGTGGGTTGGTTATCGGGCGTTGCAGTGGGGTGAACTGTCCGACGGCTATGACACGTGCGAATGGCTCGCAAAACAGTCGTGGTGTACCGGCAAGATCGCAACATTCGGCGGATCACAGGGAGGTTACGCTCAGAACTATCTGGCAGTGACGAAGCCTCCGCATCTCGTGTGTCAGTACATGCGGGACACGGGATTGAGTCTTTTTCAGGAAGGCTATCGAATCGGTGGAACGACTCGACCAAATCGTTTCAAAGGGATGGACGCTGTCGCCCGGAACCCGGAAGACAACCAGCGTCTGGTCGCAGAGTGGTTCAGGCATCCAACTTATGACGACTATTGGAAAGCCGAAGACTGTACGCTGCACTTCGACAAAATGAATGTCCCATGCTTCACCATCGGAAGCTGGTACGACTTTATGAATCAGGGATCCGTTGCCAGCTTTCAGGGTCGGCAGCATTACGGAGGTGAGCAGTCAAAAGATCAGCAACAGTTGATCATCGGTCCGTGGCTGCACGGCGGTCGTAACAAGAGCAACCGCATTGGCGAGATGATCTATCCCGAGAACGCCGCCTTCGACGTAAGTTCGCACATGATTCGCTGGTTCGATCACCACCTCAAAGGCAAAAACAATGGAGTCAATCGCGACGCCAACGTGCGGTACTACGTGATGGGGGCCGTCGACGAGCCCGGTGCCCCCGGAAACGTCTGGCGAACTGCCGAAAACTTTCCGCCTGAAGCGACGGAAACGTCGATGTACCTTCACAGCGGCGGTGGTCTCTCCACGCTCAAACAGGCATCCGAAAGTAGTTCGACAAGTTACGTCAGTGATCCACTACACCCAATGCAGATTCCCGGTAGATCATTCCCTGGAGCCCGAGACGCTCGCACCTTCGAGCAGCAGCCTGACGTTCGTACGTTTACAACAGCGCCACTTGAAACAGCTGTCGAGTGGACCGGCCGAGTTCATGCCGAGCTTTATGTGTCCTCTACGGCACTCGACACAGACTTCATCGTACGGGTGAGCGATGTCTACCCCGACGGGCGATCAATATTGATCATCGACTACCCGCTGCGTGCCCGTTATCGCGAAGGTTTCGACAAAGAGGTCCTCATGACACCAGGCAAAGTCCACAAAGTGGCGTTCCCGGTCGGTTGGATCAGCCAGAGTTTTAACAAAGGACACCAAATCCGAGTCACAGTCGCCAGTACCGGAGCCCCACTCTATGAACCGAATCCACAAAACGGGAAACCCCTGACGATCGAGTTCCCGGGAGATGCTCAGAAAGCAACAAACACAATCCACCACAACAGCCAACACGCCTCGCGAGTCATCGCTCCAGTTCTCAATTCCAACGACTAGCACTTGCCCGTGATGGCTCGCATTGCTGCAGAATTACGTCCGCTTCCACCCACATTCAGGTGCAACAAAGACATGCCGGCACACTCCAGACAGCACAACGTCGATCAGCAAATGAAGCTGTACAAGCGGGCCTGCGAACTTATTCCAGGCGGCACGCAGCTCATCAGCCGTCGGCCGTCACGATTTGCTGCTGGCATATCACCCGTCTACGCGACCAGTGCTCAAGGTGCGTACATCACCGATCTCGACGGTAATACCTACATCGACTGGGTCAGCGGAATCGGCGCCATCATTCTCGGTTACTGTGACCCGGTAGTGGACGCCGCCGTCAAGAAACAAATCGATTCGGGCACGATTTACTCGATCAATCACGAACTGGAAGTCGAACTGGCTGAAGAGCTCGTCGCCACAATTCCCTGTGCAGAAATGGTGCGATATGCAAAAGGAGGCGGTGACGCATGTGCCATCGCAGTTCGCATTGCTCGAGGTGCAACCGACCGTGATAAAATTCTGTTTTGTGGGTATCACGGCTGGCACGACTGGTATCTGGCAGCAAACCTCTCACCCGGCAGTCTGGATTCACATCTGTTTCCACAGATCGATCCGACTGGAGTTCCGCAGTGTCTCGCAGGCTCTGCAATCCCATTTCCCTATGGAGATACTGCCGCACTGGAACAACTGCTCGATCTCCATTCCGGTGAAGTTGCGGCAATTATGATGGAGCCACTCCGGTCGGAAATGCCCCCCGAAGGGTACCTCGAACAAGTCCGTCGCCTGGCGACAAAACACAACGTTGTGCTGATCTTTGACGAGGTATCAACCGGATTTCGTGCTTCTGCAGCCGGCGTTCAGACCGTAGTCGGGACCATCCCGGACATGGCCGTCTTTGCTAAGTCAATCTCTAACGGATACGCGATGGGAGCAGTCGTGGGAAAACGCGACGTCATGAAACCTGCTGCCAGAATGTTCGTCTCGAGCACTTATTGGAGCGATACTATTGGTTTGCGTGCCGCTCTGACCACACTTCGCGAAATCCGGCGCCGAGATGTTCCCACAAAACTGCAGCAACTCGGTCGCCATCTAAAGACAACCCTCAATGAGGTCGCAGCCGAAACTGGTTGTCCGGTTTCGTGCGTCGGCATCGATACTCATCCAAGGCTCGAATTTGACATCGATGCGTCGCTCACTGCCCAGGTGACAACGCTCTACATTCAGGAAATGGCAAAGCAAGGCTGCCACGGCTACACGTCCTACTACCTCAACGCTGCTCAAGGCGACACCGAAGTCGAACAAACTGCAAATGCTGCTCGCAAAACATTCTCACTCATTGTTCAAGCGTTGGATAAAGGAAACGTTGATCAATTTGTTGAGGCGAGCCAGCAGGAAGATCTCTTCCACCGACTGGTTAAGTGACGCCCGTCGGCCACCACTAATCCCTATTCTAAATGAGCCAGAGAATGTCCGTACTTGAATTGAACGATCTCGACAGGCGAATTTGGGATGAAGAATTGGACGGCTTCGTCCCCGATAAGATATTTGACGCACACACTCACATTTTTCGTTGGGCTTACAACACAGATCCGGATAAAGACTCCGGCCCGCTCCGCAGTTTTGTACAACCGGCATTTGAGAACGCAGGTTGGGAGTTGCTTGATAAGTGCGACGAACTTCTGATGCCGGGCCGGCACGTAGAGCGACTGTCGTTTCCCTTTCCGTATTCAAACGGCTGCGACTTTGAAGGCTCCAACGAATTCATCGCGGGCGAAGTAAAGAGCCACTCTGCGTCCGGCGCATTGATGCTCGTGCATCCCGAAATGACCGCCGATGACATCGAAGCCGCCGTTGAGCAACATGGTTTTCTCGGACTCAAACCCTACCGCTTCTTCTCAGCGACAGGCGACTATGTACACTGCCGCATCACGGACTTTCTTCCAGAGCATCAAATTGCGGTTGCTGATCGGCTCGGCCTGCTGATCATGATGCATCTGTCTAAACCAGATGGCATCAGTGATCCCCAGAATCTGGACGACCTCGAATTTCTAACCACGCAGTACCCGCGTGCCCGTTGGATTCTTGCCCACTGCGCCCGTGCTTACTCGGCATGGCCAATCGAACGTGCAGGGAATCGATTGCGGAAAATGCCAAATACCTGGTTTGACACATCGTCCGTCTGCGAGTCCGACGCGATCGAAGCCCTGATTCGCACCGTCGGTATTCAGCGGGTTATGTATGGGAGCGACGATGTTCCAGTCGGTGTACTGCGTGGAAAATACGTTTCATTCGGCTATGGCTGGGCATATCTATCCGAGCAGAATCACAACCTTAACCTCAGTCACTGCGATGGCCGGATGACATTTACAAGATTCGAACAATTGCGAGCCATGAAACGCGCATCCCTGGCCGCAGGCCTGACAGAACCGCAGATCGAAGCACTGTTTAACGATAACGCAGTGTCGTTAATCCACGGCGACCGCTGACCAACTGCGGCAGCACGGCCCTCGAGCCCGATGATCCTTTAATCGACGCTCGACGTCTCCAGGTCTACTTCCGGGAGAGTCAACGCCAACGCCATCATCGCCCAGCCTGTCGCGGCCGTCGAAATAAACTGATCTTTCTCATGTGGAAATCCAGTCTCGAAGTACGGCTGAAACGGTTTCGCTCGCGTGACAACGTGCCACGATCCATCATCCAGCTGGCCATCGAGCAAATAATCAACGCCGCGTTCGATAACCATATCCGTACTATTCGAACCACCGCGTAATAAAGCAGCAAGCACGCTGCCCGTCGCATAGGCATCACTGGTCATCTCCAATTTTTGCGACCAGCCGCCATCTTCATGCTGCTGAGAGATTAACTCTTTGCGTTCAGCCGCAATTTGATTCTGACCCGAATCGAAATATGGCAACGCGCGAAAACGAAACACGCGATCTTCCGTTCCATTTGCCTGATTAGCCAATAGCCACTCACCCACCTCTGCAATCCTGGCTTCCTTTGCCCTCTGCTGATCTTCGGTGGCGAAATGTTGCAGCGCCCGCAATGCCAGATAAGTATTTGCAAAGTCACTTCCCGCCGACGGCGGTCGCGAGCTTCCCTGGTGCCAGCGTTTGTCGTCCTTCTGGAACTCCAGCAGATAGTGGGACACGGCAGCCGTCGTTTCATCCGGATCCCAGTCGCCAGCTTCGAGCGTCCACAACGCGTAGCCAGCAGTCATTACCCGCCCCCCCTGACCTCGCCCTTCACGATAACCCTTGAGGCCGCGTTTCAAGTGGGCCACTGTGTGCTTCACCTGCGACGCCAGAATCCCCTTATCAATCCGGAATCCTCGGTTCTGTGCTTCCGTTAGAGCAAGAACGGGTAACGCCTGACTATGGCACGTGAAACACCGCTTTTCCTTTGCCGACCCCGCAGCGGCCGACTCCAGTAGAGGAATGGTTTTATGAATGGCGGCGGAAACACGATCCATTCTCGGCGTATCGTCTTCCGCAACTGCAAGCCTGGTTCCAGCGATCACAATAACAACAATCACAACCGAGTTGAGTGGCAGGGATGTCTCAACCTTCTGATACTTCACGAGAGCCTACCTTTCACCACCTCTATCACGATTGCAAACATCCGAAAGCACTGACTACGGCCGGGTGATTCCGTGCTCACTCATCCAACTCAGGAACTGAGCCGCGCATCGATCCAGATTCTCGATGCTCCCGCCACCCCGTAATGGCGAACACATTTCGTACGTCGAGATTCCGTCGAACCCCCCCTCGACCAGTCCGGAAAAGTACGCCTTAAAGTCAATAAATCCTTCGCCAAACGCCACCGCTCGCACCATATCGACGTCGTTCCGCGAGTAGTTGACCAGTTCCGGCTGATACTGAAACTGCGGAAACCTGACGTAGTCTGCATTTGTCGTGATAACGGTATAAGGAGCAGCCATTCGAGCTGCTTCGTACAGGTCTTCGCCTCGCAGTGCTGGCGACCAGGCATCAAATCCGAGCTTGCAATTCTGTCGATCAATGTCCGCCAGGAATTCGATCAGCGCCGGCGTCGCAATCGCGATATCATGATGATTCTGAATTGCCAGTGTGATGCCAAACTCGCCGACGCGATCACAGCATTCCTGAAAGATTCCAGTCAGTCGTCGCCAAGAAGCCAGCGGAGCCTCCCCTGCCCTTTGGTACGCGGTGAAAACTCGAATCACACCGGCCCCCAACTGCTGAGCAATCTTCGCCAGCTCTTCCAGATAATGAATCTGCAGTTCAGTCGATGGCAACTCCGAACTTGCCATTGAAAAATCAGTGTACGCACCAATGACGTCGCAACTGACTTTATGCCGTTCCAACTGAGTACGCACTTCTTCGATACGATGATCATCCGTATCCAACACCGAAAGGTGAGGTCGTTTCCCTGCGAGCATCACTCCGTCGTATCCAAGAGCCGCCGCCTTTCCAATGAAATCATCGATCGGCAGAGAATCCTGCCCCCACAGCCCGGCATAACTGATCGAAAACAAATTGAGCTTCACGACGAGAATCTCCAGAGTACTGACTACCGCTACCTCGTCGAGTTCGACTACTCAACAATCTGGTTGCTTCGACATTAACTATTAATCGCACGCATCTTGCTCGCCGGTTAGCAAAGTACGCTCCGAGAATTCTCGAAGCGTACTCCAGTAGTGAATCATTCCAGATCAGACAGACCCGCTCACCGAATGAAACTGCAACCCAGGCCAAAAGCGATCAATATGGCAACTCGCGGATGTAGAGGTTCTTGAAGAACAGCTCGCTACCGTGATGCTGCAGTTCGATCTGGTCAGCACGAACCAGCGGAATGGTCCCGGTCTTGTCCCAGTAGTTTTCCAAAGCGACCCGATTGACGATCAGCTTACCGTTGAGCCAGATCGTGACCTTGTCACCGACCATTCGGATGAGGAATGTGTTCCACTCTCCCGGTTTCTTGTCAGCAAGCGTCGTCGGTGCATTTCTCCAGCGTCTGTTATTCCAGAGACCACCTGAACCAAGGTTGCGGCCGTTGCGATATTGTGCAACCCATTCATCGGCAGTTGCTGGGGGATCAGCACCGGCCTTGACGCGAGGATCCCACGGGTCCCAAATCTGCACCTGCGGAGTCCCCCGCAAGTAGATCCCGGAATCAGCTCCCGGGGGAATTTTCCAATCGCAATAGAACTCGAAGTCGCCAAAATCCTTAGCAGTGCAAAGACTCTGACCTTTTCCATCGTAGGTCAGAATTCCCTCTACCACACTCCAGTGCTCGTTCATTACGCCGTCAGCCGTTTCTTGTGCCGCCACCAGATCGTCACCAGCAAGTGCTCGACGACTGTTGGCATTCTTGTGAGCAAGACCTTTCCACCCAGTCAGGTCTTTGCCGTTAAACATGGTGGCGAACCCTGATGGCGGCGTATTGTCGACACTTGAATCCGGGGACGTCGGAGAAGCTGCATAATCGGCCACAGACAGATTTCGAAACTCGACATGATCGCTGTGACCGGCCAGTGAAATGTGCCCCTTCTTATTCTTCATACCGGGATGGGCATGCCCATCAACCGGTGTCACGTCATCCAGATGCGCATCAACAATCACGGCTCCATTCAGAATGACCATAATATGGTCTTCGATAGCAATGATCGTTTCGGAGTTCCACTCGCCAACGGGCTTCAGATACCCCGTTTTCGAAGGAACGATGCCGTAAATTGAGCCGTGATACTGCCAGGGCTTGAGCCAGCTTAGCTTTCTTGTCTTGCCACCGCCCATGTCAGCTGCACCAGAATACTTCGACCCGTTGTGATCGAGAACCTGAATCTCCATCCCGGATCCCGAAGCATGACCGCCTTCCGGTACGCGGATACCAACCCCGTTGTTACCGCTTTCCTGCAGTTTGAACTCGAAGCGAAAAGCAAAGTCGCTGTATTCCTTCTCAGTAAACAGGTTCTTTCCGCCGGCCTTGCAGACGAGATTTCCGCCCTGCGCAACATATCCCTTGGTATCACCCGTCCAACCGGTCAGATCTTTGCCATTAAATAAATCGCTCCAATTTGCGGTCTGCTCCAGAATCGCCAGGGTCGACTTCGCCGCTTCCATGTTGGAGTCGGGTTTCGCGTCCTGAGCGTTAACCAGCGAGGTCAGCAATGTGGACATCGTAAGCAGCATCAAAATTCTCGACATCGGTGTGTTCTTCATGGTAAACCGGCCTGTAATTCATGCGGTGTCTGAAATATCACGCGGAGCATTCTCGTCCGCGAACGACTTAATCAACTGTCAGGAGGACAGTAAAACATTATCGTTACAATTCGAAGCGAAAGACGATTTTACTTCGCTCATCCCGTCGTCGGATCCAGCAGTCCGAACTGTAATTCCGGTCGTCCCGCCACATTCGCATCGCCTCTCCACATACGCAACAACTGGCGAACCGGCCGGAAACCGTGCTTCGCGGCCAACTGCTCAGAGAGTTCATGGCCTGTCGGAATGTCCCAGAAGACTCGCCCCTCAGCGATCGATAACATCTCGCGAACTATTGATGCAACTTGCGAAGGTTCTTCCGAAACCACCGGCCCTAGATAGGTAGCCCCGCTGCCGGGTCTCAGCATCCCGAATGTCGACTGCGAGGTGAAGACGCGACAATCTGAGGCCACACTGATCAACCAGCAAGAACGGTCAGCACCAAAAGCCACCTCATCCATCGCCACCAACTGCGCCTACAGATCGCCATCCAGCAGAAAAGTCGGGACGTTCTCGCCCTCGCGTTCCCACCGCTGAAAGCCCCACTCCGCAAGAAATCCAAGCTGCTCGTACAACGGCTGACCACTGGGAGTCGCGTCAAGTTTGACGCACGTCACTCCTCGTTCACATAAATAATCGATGCTCTTCTGGATTAACTGGCTTGCAATACCGCGGCGGCGATATTCCGGCAGAACGAGCATCATACCGATCCACGCCAGCTTCGTTCCGTACGAAGTGGTCGACACTGTCCCCACCGGAACGCCGTCAAACTCGGCGATGAAACACCCGTCGGGTTCGTACTCAATCAATCGCCGAATGTCGTCGGGAGTCTGATTCCAGCCAACCTGATCCTTCAGGTTCATGGCAAGATTAACATCGCCGAGCGTCATTTGTCGGATGTGAAGTTGCGTCTGCGACATAGACCTGATTCGATATCGAGTAATTCTTGACGAAATCAGCCCGCGACCAAACAAGCGTCACCGGACGAAGGCATCATCATTGTGTGGCATATTGAATCAATCGACGTCTTCGTTCGCGAGTTACCGCCCGACCGCGGCTCATTCGTCATCGGTCGACAGAAGTCAGGGACTTCCCCTGCACCACCCAGAAAACGGCGACCGCGTGGCTTCCTGGTCGTTCGACTTGAACTGGCGGACGACAAAGGCAACCGGTCGTGGGGCGTATCTGGCGACCGTCCGTCGTTCGGCTGGCTCGACAAACGCCCCGGGTATCCACCCGAACAGAAACTTCAAAGACTGCTGACACTCGTCGGCTCAGCACGAAACGTCTACTTGAATCATTCTCGTTTCGTGTCGCCGTTTCAGCAAGTATTGGTCAACGCTGCAGAAGTCGCAGGAATCGGCCGAGGTACTGATCATGAGGACCTATCCTGTAGCTTCGCATCGGCACTGCTTGAACGGGCGATGCTCGACGCCGTGTGCCGAATCCAAAAGCTGTCGATTTTCGAAGCGGTCCGACAGAACAAGCTCGATTTCACTCCTCAATCCGCTTTCCCTGAACTGCGAAATTTTCGACTGCAGCACTTCCTTCCGCAGCGTCCACTTACGACCTTCAATATACGCCATACAGTGGGACTCGCCGATCCTCTCACCAGGTCCGACCTTCCAGAATCCGAACGCCTCAACGACGGAGAACCCGAGACGCTTGAGGAATACGTAGCGAGAGACGGACTGAGATATCTGAAGGTCAAGATTTCCGGCGACCCCGATGCTGATCTCGCACGGTTGGGAAAGGTCTGGAACGTCATCGCACGAACCAATCAACCAGTCATCACACTGGACGGCAACGAAAGTTTTCAGGACATCGACGCGTTTGCCCGTTTCGTCGAAACCTTCGAAGAAAAGCAACTCGGCCTCTTTCAGCATACCGCGTTTATTGAACAACCTCTGACTCGAACGTTAACCCATGAATCAGCCACGGCAAAAACCGTCGCGACGATTTCGAAAAAGAAACTGCTGGTCATCGATGAAGCCGACGGAACATTGCACTCTTTTCGCGACGCATTTCAGATCGGCTATTCCGGAACGTCACACAAAAACTGCAAAGGCTTCTTCAAGTCACTGCTAAACTTCTGCCTGACGCGGGATTTCGAAACTAAACACGGCCGAGCCGCATTTCAAACAGGCGAGGATCTCTCAAACATGCCGCTCGTCCCGCTGCATCAGGACTTCGCCGCGCTTGGTATTCTCGGCATTGACCACTGCGAAAGAAACGGCCACCACTACAGTTTCGGCCTGCAGCACCTGACAGATACCGAAAAACAACTCACAAAGCGACATCATCCGGATCTGTACGTCGAAAGACACGGCAACCTGTTCCTCAACATTCAAAATGGACAGGTTCGCTGCGGCTCTTTGCAAAAGGCAGCCTTTGGCGTCGTCTTCGAGCCTGACTTCAATAATCTGACACCACTCAAAGACTGGGACGTGAAATGGTAGACGTCGCCCATCGCCACGCACCTGCTCAACGCAGCACAAACGGCCGACTTGTCGCAGTTGCGGCGACGGTGCTTGTGTTTGCTGCAATACACCTGACCGCGGCCGTTGCCGACGAGACTTCAGAGCAAATCAGCTTCCAGCGCGACATTGCGCCGATCCTCGAAGCCAACTGCCTGCGGTGTCACGGGCCGGACTCTCCGGAGGGAGACGTCTCATTAAACAATGCAACCGGATTGCGTGAGGCTGGCATCGTCGTACCCGGCAAGCCGAAAGAAAGTCATCTGCTGACCATCATCCAACCTGATGGTGATCAGCGACCTGCGATGCCGAAAGAAGGCCAGCCATTAACTACCGCGGAAGTTGACGTGCTTCGGCGGTGGATCGAAGCCGGCGCCAACTGGCCGGAAGCATTCACTCTTAAAACAAGGGCGAAGGCAGACTCGACATGGTGGTCTCTTCAGCCGATCAAGACTCAAACGCCGCCGAAGACTGACTCAACCAGCAAAAACGCGATCGACCACTTTATCCTCGCGAACCTTAAGGAGAAAGGTTTGCGTCCCTCTCCGAAGGCCAATCGTCTAACACTCATTCGGCGGCTCTATTTCGATCTGCTCGGCCTTCCACCATCGCCCACGGCGGTTGCAGACTTCGAAGAGAGTTCCAACCCAATGGCGTATGAACAGCTTGTACACGAGCTACTGGCATCGCAACACTTCGGTGAACGCTGGGCGCGACACTGGCTTGACATTGCCCATTACGCCGACACTCACGGCTTCGAACGTGACAAACGTCGCGATAACGCATGGCGATACCGAGATTACGTCATCCGGTCTTTTAACAACGACAAACCTTACGATCAGTTTCTGCTTGAGCAGATTGCCGGGGACGCACTCGACGCGACGACGGACGAGTCCACAATTGCAACCGGTTTTCTGGCGGCCGGACCGTGGGACTTTGTCGGGCAAGTCGAGACAAAAAGCCCGATCCTTCGCCGCTCCGCCCGCGCACTCGATCTCGACGACATGCTCACACAGGTCATGGCGTCGACCGTCGCCATGACAGTTAACTGCGCTCGCTGTCACGATCACAAGCTCGACCCGATTACGCAGCGCGAGTACTACCAGCTTGCCGCAGTGTTCGCCGGTGCTCGTCGAAACAATCGAGACATCAATCCGGCACGACGAAAAGAGTACAACGACAACAAAACTGCACTTGCAAATCTGATCACACAGATTTCAGCGCAGATCGGACGGTTTGAGCACAAAGGAATCGACCTGGCGGACATCGTTGGTGGCGGAAACGGATTAGGAACGGGCACCAGGGGTTTGGGAATCGACACTCGCACAGGAAAAATCCAGGAGAGACCGTTTGGAGATCTCGGGAATGTGAAACCCGGTAACTATGCTTCTCCAGATTCACCATTTATCGATGGTGTATTTGTACCTGCCAACAGCCAGACAAAAATCAGCTCAACGGGATTGGTGGCTGACGGTCTGCCAGTAAACGGTGGCAAAGCCTGGGACATGATTCGCAACGGTCCTGTTTCGAGTCAGTACTCAACAAAGCTGGACAATGTCGATTACCACTCCGCCGGACACTCGATGATCGGACTCCACGCCAACGCTGGCATCACATTCGATCTGGCCGCCATCCGTGATGCCGGACGCCCGAACGTCGAAGACACCTCACTCATCGAGTACCAGTTCTCCACTGTCGCCGGTTACGGCGGCAGAACCACTGAACCGAGCGCTGAGTATCGCATCTACCTGGATGGTAAACTTAAGGCCACCGACAGACTTGGACGCAACGACACCGCGCGAATTACGATGAAGGTTCCCGCGAATGCCCGGTTCCTGACGCTGATCTCAACCGATGGCGGGAATGGATACAGCCACGACCAAATCTGCTTCGGCGACCCACGTTTGGCGGTCGCGACAAAAGTCGTACTCACTGATGAACAGGCCGAACAACTCGCTGAACTTAAACGAACGAAGATGTCCCTTGAAGCTGATTTCAAGTCGCTTGGGGAGCCGCCTGAGTTCTTTGGAGTCGTTAGCGAAACTCCACCCGCAGTACACATCCTGACGCGAGGCAACCCAGAAGCTCCCGAGGGCACTGTTGTACCAGGCAGTCTTGGCTTCGGGCGATCCGACGTTAGATTCGGTTCTCCGAAACTGGCAGATCGCGACCGACGGCTCGCTCTCGCCAGATGGATCACTGCACCGAACAATCCTTTAACTCGCCGAGTCATCGTCAACCGACTATGGCACTGGCACTTCGGAGTTGGACTCGTCGATACCCCCAGCGATTTCGGCTATGGAGGTGGCAAACCATCACATCCCAAACTGCTGGACTGGTTGGCCGACGAACTGCTGCAGTCTGATTGGAGCCTGAAACACATTCACCGATTAATCGTGACCTCGCAGGCATATCAGCGACAAAGCACAGCAACCGAAATCGATCAATCTTTGAACGAAACGGAAGTGGACTCAGACAACCGACTACTCTGGAGAATGAATCCGCATCGTCTGGAAGCTGAAGCAGTCCGGGATTCCGTTTTGGCAGTGACTGGGAAACTGAACGACGCGATGTTTGGTCCGGGGTATCGTGACTTCGAATACAAAGAAGCCTACGCACCGATCTACACCTACCGCACTGCCGACAGTCCGCAACTTTGGCGACGCAGCGTTTACCGATTCATCGTGCGAACAACGCCGCAGCAATTCATGACCGCCCTGGACTGTCCGGACCCGGCCAATCTCACTCCGCAACGAAACATCACCACCACAGCCCAGCAATCGCTCGCGATGTACAACAACGAGTTCATGCTCAAGCAGTCTAAATACTTTGTCGAAAGGCTACGGCAGAAATGCGGCCCGAACATCGACAAGCAAATCAATCTCGCGTTCCAACTGGCGTTTGCACGATCTCCCGATTCGGTGGAAATAGAACTGGCACAAGAGGCGATTAATCAATATGGATTGTGGCAATTCTGCAGAGCTATATTCAGCGCCAACGAGTTTATTTACATCGACTGAGATTACAGAAATTCCATGTATCAGCAGCCCATGAATTCGACACAGCCAGTCATCAGTCGCCGGTCAGCTTTGAAAATGGCAGGTGGCGGTTTTGGCAGCCTCGCGCTGTCAGCAATGCTGCAGGCCGAACAACCAGCTCACCACACTCCGAAAGCAAAGTCGGTTATTCAGATTTTTTGCCCCGGAGGGATGAGCCAGGTCGACACGTTCGACCATAAACCGGAACTGGCGAAGCGAGCAGGAAAGCCGTTCGACCCCGACGGCAAGCTTCAGTTTTTTGCGTCGAAGCCTGGTAATTGTCAGCCTGGGTTCTGGAAGTTTCGGCGGCACGGCGAGTCAGGACTGTGGATATCTGACCTTTTTCCGAAACTGGCTACGTGCATCGACGACATGGCATTTGTCTATTCGATGCACAGCAAATCGGCTCTGCATGGTCCCGCGTGCTTCATGATGAATACCGGATTCACACTGCCTGGATTTCCCAGCATGGGCGCATGGGTCACGTACGGCCTGGGCAGCGAGAATCGTGACTTACCATCGTTTGTTGTATTGCCTGATCCGCGAGGGCTTCCACCGGGCGGAATCATCAACTGGGGATCGGGATTTTTGCCAGCCGTACATCAGGCAACAACCCTCGACGCCACCGATCCACAAAATCCGATCGTCGATCTGTTTCCATCCAGAGAAAGTCCAGCTCTCCAGAACACGTCGGGAACCGGCGAGCTCAATTTTCTTCAGCAGCTTAACCGTCGTCACCTGGCCAAACGCGGTGGCAACACTGACCTCGAAGCACGCATCACCGCCTACGAACTCGCCGCACGACTACAACTCAGTGCTCCCGAAGTCGCAGACATGACCAGCGAGTCTCTGACAACGCAACGTGAATTTGAGGTCGACGATCCCGACGTTGGGCCATTCGGGCGGCAATGTCTACTCGCTCGCCGATTGACTGAGCGAGGTGTCCGATTCGTGCAGATTTACTGCGGAGCGGAAAACACGACCGCGCAAAAAATCCGACCGAACTGGGACTCGCACGAAGACCTGCCACGCGACCACGGGTACTGGGGACGTGTACTCGACACGGGAGCGTCGGCATTAATCAAAGACTTAAAATCAAGAGGCCTGCTCGACGAAACGCTCGTCATGTGCACAACAGAATTTGGCCGTCAGCCTGCCGCGCAGGGAAACAGGGCTACCGGGCGAGATCACAACGGCGGCGCTTTCACCGCATGGCTCGCCGGTGGCGGCATCAAAGGCGGAGTTGGATTCGGGGCAACCGACGACCTGGGGTTCAAAGCAGTCGAACACCCCACCTACAGCTATGACCTGCACGCTACCGTGTTGCACTTGCTCGGTCTGAACCACGAACGCCTCAGCTACTACCACAACGGGATCCAACGCCGCCTCACCGACGTCCACGGCGAGGTCATCAACGACTTGCTGACCTGACCCGCACGTCGCTTACAAATGCGAGCCATCTTCCCGGTTCACCCAGTCCGCCGGAATCCGATACGCCCGTGATAGAACGTGCCTTCGCATGAGATCTCAGAAGCAGGTCGTGAGGCGGTTTACAGCGTGGAAAAACAGTCCCCTTCCACGCTCACCGGACCCTTGAATAAGATCACGGAGCGCTACCGCTACCGCTAGCTGCCGCTATAGTATTCGATAAGCCCTTCACGCTGGCTGGCCGAACTGAAAACTCTGTCTCTACAGGGTGCAGATTCGTACACTCATGGGCGGCAAACAGACGAATATCTTCTCGAAAAGGCGGATGGCTGGATGGCTGCACTCAAAAAATACGACGAACGTCTTGAACAATTGGTGATCGAAACTCGAACAACGTGGGATCCGACTGTCGGAAAACTCGAAGACGCTGACCGAAAGTGGCTGTCAAAGGCGATTCACAACGCCCCGGAACTAGCCACAAAAATTGAATATCAGCGGAGTCACACTGGATTCACACGTGAAATCACCATCACAGTCGAAGATATCCAACGGCTTTACCAGTCCCGCCTGACGCAAGCCTGAGCCATTTCGCGTTTCGCCACGATCCGCCAACCCCAAGGCCCGGATCAGCCGCACGCAGACCTCGGCATACAAACTCAAAAACTCCAGCATTTCCAGTGAAGACCGCACACCCTTCCAGCCGATCTTAAATTGCGTAAACGATGCACTTTGAGATTTCACTGACGACTCAGTCAGTAATTCCATGGAAGGACTTCAGGATGCGAAATCGTCTTCGAATTTTCCCGGTTGATGAGTCTGTTCAAAGCCATGAACCCACCACAGTTACACTGAAGTTGGGCGAAGTTCTCGAGCCCCTCGCTGACGCCTATCATTCGCAGCGGGCGTTTATCGAAGACTTCGCTCAGGATGAAATCCGGATACCCTCGGATCTGTACGAAGCGCTGATGGCCAGCATTTCAGTGAGAAAACTGGCCTGATTGAGCAATTTCTCAGTCAGAAGTACGGGGCTACCTGGCCGTGAAACACAGCCCCGGTGGCAACCGCCGAATTATTTCTCCTGACGCCGAAGCCATCGAAAAATCCCCTTTGCTGACTTTGCGGAAACTCGTTCTCCGTTGATGAAACGCAGCAGATCAGACGCGAATTCTCCAGCGGACTGATAGCGATCGTTCGGCTCTCGTGAAATCGCCTTAGCAATAACCGCGGCCAGATCTGGCGGCAGGTCATTGCGTGCTTCGACAACTGAGCGGACTTCGCCGGCCGCGATTGCGGTAATCAGACCAACTTGGCTGTCCGTTTCAAATGCCGATTGCTGAGCCACCAGTTCGAAAAGCGTAATCCCCAACGAATAGACGTCGCTGGTTTCGTCAAAGACGCCTTCAAATCGCTCTGGTGCCATGTAGCGCAACGTCCCGTTGACCGATTCGTCCACTTCGGATGAGTCCGGATTCAGTGGTTCGGCGAGACCAAAGTCGGTGACAAAGACTTTTCCGGAAGCGTCGATTAGAAGATTTCCGGGCTTTACATCATTGTGCAACACTCCCATGCGGTGAGCATGCCGAAGAGCCTGAGCAACCTGCAAACCAATTCTCGCAAATGCTTTCCATGAGTCCTGCTTAAGTTTTTTTCGGTCAGCAGCTTCAGGTGTCCATGATTCACCGCTGGACGATTCGCCGACTTCGTCTCGGATCTCCTGCGCCGGAGAAACCTGCTGACGTTCGCTTAACGCCCCGATTATGTGGCCAAGATTCACGCTCTCGACGTATTGCATCACGTAGTAGGCGTAGTCTTCATGCCTGCCGAAACGGAAAATCGGCACGATGTTGGAATGACGAAGTTTCGCAATCGTCTGTGCTTCACGTTCAAACCTTTCCTGCCGGTGTGGCACCATCGAAATCCGCCAGGGCAACAACTTCACGGCCACACGACGCTCGATACTCCCTTCGAGAGCCTCGAAGACGACGCCCATTCCGCCGCGACCAATTTCTCGAACCAGCCGACAATCACCCAGCTGTTTAAGTTTGAATTGATCCGGAAGTTGATTGCGTAGCACTTCGTTCTCGCGGTCTGACTTCCATTGTTCCAGAGCTGCGACCATTGGAAACAACTCTCGAATCTCAGTGGCCATATCCGGATACCGCTCAATGTAGCTTTCGATCGACGGAGTTTTTCCCTGCCGAGCGTTATCGGCGTACTCACTGGCCAACACCTCGATCTGCACGCGCGACCGAACCCGCCGCGGATCGATTTCCGTCGGGAATCCATCAAGTTCAGGCTCGAAAGCGTCGTCTTCGCTTGGTTCATTCATGCAGAAAATCAGTGTACCTGGCACACGGAAAGCGGATTCGAATCACTGCGGAACGAATCAGATAACGAAAAGACCGACCAGCCTTCGCGTCAAGAACTTATCAAAATCAACAAAGACTCAATTCTACGACCACTGAGTTTCCTCATCTTCTGGAATCTCGCTCGCATCCAGCGCCAACAGATACCGCTGATCAAAAAAGCGATTCAGCAGAAACCTGATCGGCAC
>CALGTK010000250.1 GCA_937904325.1 uncultured Planctomyces sp. | reverse complement strand
ACTGTGCCATCGACAGATTGCGTTGCTGCAGGATCCAATTTATTAATCAATGTTCCCAGGTCAGCCATCGATGCTTCAACATTTGAGACTCGCTCGTACTCTGGAGAGGGTTCGTCGTTCAGCGATGAGTGATTGTGGTCATCTGCCGCATCGTTTGGTTCAGAGCGGTACTCACCCGCAGGTAGAGTAGCTGAACGTCGCGACGTCTCGTGTGGTGGGACATCTAAGACACTTCCGGGCAACGACTCTCGATTGGCGGGGATTTGAGTTTCCTGTCCACCCGTTGCTGCCAGAACCAGTTCATCCAGTTGTTTCACGGCATCATCACGTAACCGTGATGCGTTCATCACGCTGTATCCTGCGTTTGTTTGAGCTACTCCAACTGTAACTTCGACGCTGGCCGCTTCATCGCAGTTAGCTTCGTCTACCGAGTCGAACTCTTTGCTGACCTCAGTGTTTCCATGACTTTCGGAACTTGCGGATTCATCAACAACGCCGTCACAACATCGAACTACTCTATCGAGACTTGGCAATGCTTCATGACTGCCTTGTGCAGCGTTCAATTGAGACTCCACGTGCAGGCTTTCTTGAACCAGCAGTGCTCGCTTCTCAAGCAGTTGCTCGCGTTCCTGTTGCACTGCTGCTCGTAATTCTTCCAACTGCCGCAAATCTGCATCGACGCTGGTTGCCTGCAACTCCATTGTTGCGTCATCAGATCGTGTTGCTGCTGTGGAGACTTCGTCAACTACAAATTGAGTCTCACTTGCTCTCATCTCAACTTGTGGCAGGCAATCGCTTACGTCGTTATCCCCGTGCAACAATGTGTCAGACGTAACCGACGACTCGATTCGGTTGACCAGTTCGTTGAGTCGATCCGCACTGTTCTCAAATGAAAGCATCCCATCCGCAATGACGTTGACAGTGTTTTGTTGACTTTGTTCGGCGACTTCGACCACGGCTTCAGTATCTGACTTGACGAGTTCCGAAGCATCATGATCCGCGACGTATGGCAATTGCGAGATCAGGTCGACTGATTTTGCCACTCTGAATGAGAGTTCGACACCAGCGATCTCAACCTTATCACCGTCACCGAGGACTGCACTGTCGAACGGTCTACCATTCCACAGGCCATCCGCAGACCAGTCTTTGATCACTGAACGGTGCTCCGTAACGATGATCAGAAACTGTCGGGGTGCCACTCCGTCATTATCCAGGATAATCTGATTCGATGCGGATGCGGATGCACCGATGTTCCATTTGCCCGGCGAAAGCAGAACTGGTTCGTGCTGAACTCCCGAAAACTCAAGTCTCAGGATATTCGCCGTACGCGTCGAGGTTACCGCCGTTGCCTCGGTATTGGTCGACTGATTGACTGGAGAAGCGAGCATGAAAGAAAACTCCTGCGAAGTCGAACCGTGTCAGGTTGCAAACTTCTAGATCAACTATGCCCGCCTGCGAAACGAACACAAACACTATGCACGCGGGAATCCGCCCATATGGCATATAGCTCACGCAGTAAGATGGTCAAACGGCGTCTGTGGACGTTCAGTGATTGGCGGAAAATGTCTGGCATGTAAGGCATTCGCTCACGAACTAATCCCTGAAGACCATTTATGTCCCATAATCGTTTTGATCAATGCTGGCATTGCATTCACGTTTGGCGTGTCGATCCACACTTGCTGAGAACAGACGCCTGTTGAGGATTCTGAACACACGGTGTTAGACCGTTTAGACGAATACATTGACGATGAGCAGCAGCAGCAATGATCAGAATGTCGCGAAATTCCAACGGCAGCGATTGTCAGACCACTTGTGTTCTAAGAATCAATGCAAAAGTTTGATGATCAGGTTTATCCGTAACGAATCGTGGCACCGCAAACGTGGCCTGGCACGGTCATCGCACCGTCATTGAGATGGCCATCCCGCGCGTAGTTCGCAGTAAGGATCGTCCTCGTCTGACAGTTAATCTTCAGTGTGCCGAATTAATCGGAAAGTGACAGTGTGACACAGGATCAACGGACATGGTCGACAAGCAGCATCCCGGAGCGTTTGCTCTTTTCCTGCTCACAGTTTTCACCAGCGCGTTTCTGCTGTTTCAGGTGCAGCCGCTGATCAGTAAGTACATTCTGCCGTGGTTCGGAGGCTCGCCCGCCGTCTGGACAACGTGCATGTTCTTTTTTCAGATCACGCTCTTTGGAGGCTACCTTTACGCTCATTTTTTAACGGCACGGATGTCTCCGAAATGGCAGTTGATTACGCACATTACCTTGCTCGCCGCCGCGCTGGCCTTTCTGCCGATTTCACCCAGTGAGGTCTGGAAACCGACAGACGCATCCAATCCAGCCTGGCGCATCATAACGCTCCTGGCAGCCACCGTCGGACTTCCCTATTTCATTCTTTCCGCGACAGGCCCGCTACTTCAGGGATGGTTTTTGAAAGCCGTTCCCGGGCAATCACCTTACCGACTGTACGCGCTGTCGAACGTTGGCTCGCTGCTCGCACTGCTGACCTACCCGCTCGTCTTCGAGCCTGGTTTCACGGCGGAGATTCAAGTTCAGGTCTGGTCCATGACTTTTGTCGTGTTTGCTGTGATCTGCGCGGGGTGCGCATTGCTGACAGCCAAACATGACATCGCTGCGCCACGCAAAGTGTTCTCGGACTACAACGAATCAGAGTCCGTTATGAATTCCGAGGATAGCTCAATTCGGCCTGCCGCCGAACAAATATTCCTTTGGTTTTCCCTCGCCGCAGTGCCTTCGACATTACTTCTTGCCACGACGAACCAGGTCTGCGCCGACATTGCTTCCGTGCCGTTTCTGTGGGTACTGCCCCTCTCACTGTACCTGCTGAGCTTCATTTTGTGCTTTGACAGCGACCGCTGGTACAACCGACCGATCTTTGGCATCTCGCTTGCCATCTTTACAGCCAGTTCGTGCTTCCTGCTTTGGGACGCTGCGTTAGGCTGGCATTCAATTCGATGGATCGCTGCCCAGGCGGCAATCTTCTTTGGCACGCTGTTCTGCAGTTGCATGGTCTGCCACGGTGAATTGGTCCGCCTTAAACCCGAGCCGAAATACCTGACCATCTTCTATTTATCGATTTCTGCTGGCGGCGCATTGGGTGGAATCTTTGTCGGAATAGTTGCTCCAATTATCTTTGACACTCTGATCGAATTGCACATCGGCATCGTCGCGGGTTGCCTGCTGCTGCTAGCCCTTATTTATCGAGACGAATCTTCGCCTCTCTACCGGGGACGAATTCCAGCCGCATGGGCCGCGATACTCATTGCAGTCGTCCTGCTCGGCTGGACGCTTAACTCCCATGTAAACCGAACCACAAAGAACGCAATCTCTGTCTCGCGAAACTTCTACGGTTCGTTGCGAGTCGAAGGCTTCCGTGAGTCCTGCATTTTGAAACACGGCCAGATCCGACACGGACATCAGTTTCGAGATGCAGAAAAGCGTAAGCTTCCGACGTCCTACTACGGCTACGAGTCTGGATGCGGCCTCACCCTGAAGCAGCATATGCCCGACCGGCCGATGCGAGTTGGACTGATTGGGCTCGGAGTCGGCACGCTGACTGTTTACTCGCGGCCAGGTGACTACTACCGGATTTACGAGATCAATCCCGCGGTCATTAAAATGGCCGCCAAACACTTCACCTACCTGTCCGAAGCCGCAGGAGAACTGGAGACTGTTGTCGCCGATGGCCGCATCGCACTGGAGCGTGAAGAACCTCAGAGATTTGACGTACTGGTCCTTGACGCGTTCTCCGGAGACGCCATCCCGACTCATTTGCTGACTAAAGAATGCGGCGATCTTTACATGAAGCATCTTAAGCAAGACGGGATTCTCGCCATCCACATTACGAATCGGCATGTCGACCTGCAGCCGGTCTGCAACGGCCTGGCGAAAGAATTCGGTCTCACTGCTGTGTCTACGATTTCGATGAAAAATACAGACATGGGCACCAGTTACGCTCACTGGGTTCTGCTCTCTCGTTCAGCAGAAGCTGTTGAAAAACTTAACTTTGGTCAGACAACAACGTCATTGCTCGGTGAGTCTTCAATCCTCTGGACTGACAACTTCAGCAACCTGCTTTCCGTAATGTCAGACTGAGTTTCGAGCCGACTGCCGCTCCCGCTACATTGTCCATACGCGTCAGTCGATTAGTGGCTGCCTTACGCTCTGTGTCTGGAGAATAATTATGACTGCCTGCCTTCGTTCAGTTTTGCTACTCCTTGTGGCTCTGCTGATTCTTGCCGATAATTTAACGCTTGATGACCGCATCTTCGCAGGCGATCCACCGGAGCCGGATACAAGCTGGAAGTACCCGCCGGACATGCCCGGTTCGCGTATCGAAATTTACAAACGCGTCGGCAATGTTTCCTTGAATGCGTACATCTTCGAGCCGCAGGGGCACGTTGCTGACGACGATCGACCAGCCATTGTGTTCTTCTTCGGTGGCGGCTGGAGAGGTGGCACTCCGGGACAATTCCTGCCGCACTGCCAGCATCTGGCTGAACGAGGCATGGTCGCAATTTCCGTCGATTACAGGGTCAAGAGTCGACAGAATGCCTGGCCGCAGGACTGTCTTGAAGATGCCAAGTCGGCGATTCGCTGGACTCGAAAAAATGCAAAACGCCTGGGAATCGATCCAAATCGAATTGCTGCTGGCGGCGGCTCAGCCGGCGGACACCTCGCCGCCGCGACAGCGAATATTGATGGTTTTGAACGCGACTCCGAAGACACATCGATCAGCTCTTCCCCGAATGCGATGGTCCTGTTTAACCCGGCAGTAGCGTTGACTCAGGTCGACAGCCTGAAACTTGTTCCCGAAGAAAAACTTGAAGACATCAAAGCGAGAACCCAAGGCAATCCGGAAGAAATCGCACCGATTAATCACGTTCGCGCGGGCCTGCCACCGTCAATCATTTTTCACGGAACGGCAGACCCGACCGTCCTGTTTGCCAGCGTCGAAGAATTCGCCAAACGAATGGTCGCGGCCGGCAATCGTTGCGAACTGATGCCGCACAAAGATCAGGTTCACGGATTCTTCAACGCCGGCCGCGGCAAAGGCGAAGCACGCGCAAAAGCAAACTGCAACTATCACAAGACGATCATTCAACTGGATGCATTTCTAGACTCACTCGGCTATTTCGAAACGCGGCGTTGACGTGATCAGAATCACCGACACAGTGACCCGCAACATCTCGCGCTGACACGAAACAAACGGAACTTATGGCAGAACTTCGGAAGGATCCGATTCTCGGCGACTGTGTGATCGTCGCTCCGGAACGGGCGGCACGGCCGTTCGACTATGGACAACACGGAGCCGCTGCGTCAGCGATTTGTCCCTTCTGTAAAGGGAACGAGACAGCAACTCCAGAAGCCGTCCTGACGATCCCAAACGACGACTCAACTGACGAATGGGCCGTCAGAGTCATTCCCAACCGATACCCGGCTGTTGCTTCTTCGGCGCCAGAACTGTCTACGGCCGACCACTTCAAGCGAACGCCCGCGGTCGGCTACCATGACGTGATTATCGAAAGTCCATTGCACGAACATGCTACGCAGAGCCTGCCTACCGCCCAGATCGCTCGAGTGATGCGAGCCTGGCGGGAGCGTCTGGCTGTTGTCAGCTCCGACGACTCCATCGCACACACGATGATTTTCAAGAACGAAGGAATTGCAGCCGGAGCATCGCTTGAACATGTCCACTCGCAGCTTCTGGCAACGTCGTTCACACCACCAGAGATCGAAGCGAAACTAGCAGCCGGCAAGAAACATTTTGATCAAACAGAAAAGAACGCCTGGTCCGAAATGCTCGCCCGTGAACTCGCCGACGGATCAAGAATCGTAGCGGTGACCGACCAGTACATTCTGCACTGTCCGTTCGCGAGCCGTTTTCCGGGACAAATGTGCCTTTATCCAACAGCTCCATTGCCCGGTTTCGAAGCAACATCCGACGGTGATCTGACACTGCTCGCCAAACTTCTAAAGACCGCCCTTAAATCGCTTAATGATGTCTTTCCAAATGCTCCTTTCAATCTTGGTCTGCACACCGCTCCGCCGCGCGATTCCCGCCGAAGTTCTTATCGGTGGCACCTGATGATTACACCACGGCTTACAGGTATCGCCGGTTTCGAAATCGGCTCTGGTTCCTGGATCAACGTTGTGCCTCCTGAGGATGCCGCTGCCCGCTTCCGTGACACCATTCGTTAAGAAAAGCTCGATTCTTTTATGACTGGGTTTTGCCGCCGGGGCGTTAAAGGTTCAGGGGATGAATCCAGGAAACGAAAACAGAGATGACAGAACCTGCTACCAGCAAAACTCTGCTTACTCGCGTTCGTGATCCACAGGTTCTTCAGGCGTAGCCTGAATTTTTTTCGATCTATCGGCCGCTGTTTTATCGCATGGTATGGCGACATGGGCTGCAGGAGTGGACGCTCAGATTCTGGTCCCGGACGTCCTGCAGCAAGTGACACGACAAGTGGATCGCTGTGAATCAGGCGTAGCCTGCAGGTGGACTCCGCATGTGGCTGGCAACGATCGCTCGAAACACGGCCGTTGATGTAATTCGCCGAGTCCGCCCCAACGTCGCTCGCGGAGGCACCAGCGTTCACGAATAACTGCAGGAGGTCGCTGAGCAGCCGGAACCGTCAGAAAATGAGCTGCAGCTGGAACTTGACCGTCAAGCGTTTAGTTGGGTCAATCAATAAATCTTTCAGCTGAATCTAAGTCTTGATCCCTGAATTTACGCGAGCAATCCGATACTCTTCCAGGTCAATTGGACGAAACCCAGTTCAGGGATTGCAGAAAGAAGATGTCTGAATGAGCGGAGTTATCGGGCACACAATGTATGCGGTTCTCGCAGGCAAGGCAGCTGAGCACCGTAAACTGCCGGTCTCTTCGCTCATCCACCAGCACTATGCCAGCTATCTCTGCGGCGCGTACCTGGGTTGTGACATTCAGACGATGCCCGAGGCAGTTTGTGTAGACACGGAAAAAGAAATCGGCTACGGAACTGCTCCACTTGATAAGAGTCCGCTAACCGGTGGCGAGGTTCGCCCGTGGTCATTCACGGTTAATGGTCAGTCATACCGGCCGCGCGATATCCACCGTCTTTTCTATGGTCGGTCACATCTCGTTTTCGGGTGGACAACGGCCGAGCGCCAGCAGACTGTGCCGTGGGATCATCTGACGGACTACTGTGCGGCAGTTGTCCAGGACGCGATGGAGCTATTTGGGCCCGGTGAGCGAAAGCTCGCGTACCTGTTTGGCTGGATGGCTCACATTGTCGGCGACAGTCTGATCAAGTCAATTCGTCCTGGAATCACGCTCGATCTACACGGTGGTAAGTACACACCAATGAATCGGCCCATTCAGGATCTTGTTAGTTTTCACGAAATCGGCGTCAAAGAATTCGGTCTCAACTGGCCGGCACTGTTGAGTGATCTCGCGGAAACTCCAGTCGAACCGATACAGCATCACTACATGCGAGTCGCCCAGCCGCGAGGAGAACTTGCCGCACACTTCCCGAACGCATGGACACCGAACCTGGCCCCTCTTCTGGATGACGTTCTGCACCAGAATCGACGTTACCAGATAATCCGTAACCCGCGATTATTGAAGCTCTATCGCCTCCAGAAACTCAAATCGGAGTGGCACTGCGACGCAGAACTGACTCGTCAGTCAGGAGGCCTTCGCTACTCCGAAATGGTCAATCTTGCCGATAAGGCTGATTTCCGTCATGCGTTGTGGGAAATGGGCGAGGCGATCGTCACGCTGTTCGAACAGCTCATCGAACGTTCGCCATATCTTCAGAAAATACCGACCAGCAACGGTCCCACATGGAACAACATCACAGAGCGATGGCGAACCCATCCTTAATCATCGTGCAGCCGCACGCGACCGACACGCCAGCAATGCTTGCCGGCAACGAATTCTTACCTGACACGAATCATCACTCGGCAGTTGTCTGTAGTCTGGTTGCAGGTGGGTTATCCGATGTCGCGGGGATCTTGCCCGGCAGAAACAGCTTCCCGCCCAGAGATCGATAACACATGGATTGACCTGAAATTGCGTTTCGTTGCTCCGGTCTGAAAATACAAAAAACAGTCAACACCGCTGCCATCCACTCGTCGTCCTGCCGTTTCATCGACTCCATGACGCCAGGATATTTTTTTCCGTCAATCGGCCCCGTCAGGCCGTGTATGAGAATTTTCGCCGAAACTTCCGGAGGCCCCAGTAGACGTGGCGAACCCACCATTGAGGACACCAGTTGCAGGCCATCGCGGGAAATCGCCCCCCCCTTTGCGTCGGGGCCGTGAAAACGGATGCAGACCATCGTTCAGGACCTGTAACCTTGTTGTATCCTGGCGATCATGCCGGCACTAAAATTGGCGAACGTTGCTCCGCCGAGATAGCGACCTGCGTTTCCTTCGTCCTGGAAAAATGCAGCGACTTGATGACCTGCACGACGACAGTCATGTCGCCGTGGTACCCAGCTTCACTAACGGTTTGAATGAGCTCCAGGTCGTCCGCCAGCAACGGTTCGCAAATTCGAATCGCCGTAAGTTTTACGCGAGCGTCAGAATCGGCAACCGCCAGACTGGCAGTTTGTCGCGATGATTCTCCAAGGTAGTGACAGTCAGAGGCTTGCCATTCTATGGCTTCGACAAATCGGGCCCCCTACGCGGAAATTCCCCCACCGACTGCGTGACACGCCGCAAATACTCGCTGAGCAAACAACGCCCGATTGCGGCGGTGATTTCAAGATGAATCTTTTGAAACCTGGCCAGTTACAGGCGAGCACAACGAAGCGATCATCAGCACAGGAAGACAACGGTCGAGTTCAAATCACAACTCAGAATTTCGCTCGCTGGGGGTGGACACGGAAAGATGGGGTTCTGCACCGTAACGATGTCGAAAGACTGAATTTGAGCCTGCAATTTCGACTACAATAATTCGCGAATCGGCTCACCATGTTCGACGAGATATCGTGGGCGACCGGTGCGGTCTGGGATCGCCGTGTTGCGAGCGTCGAGGCCAAGGTGGTGATACACCGTCGCGGTGACATCTTCAGGGCTGAGTGGTCGTTCGGCGACGTAGGCTCCTCGATCATCTGAGACGCCAATCGCCTGACCCATGCGGAAAGAGCCCCCGCTCATCATAACACTGAATGTGTGTCCCCAGTGATCGCGGCCGGCAGCATCGTTCATCTTTGGCGTGCGTCCGAATTCACCCATTGCGACAATGAGCGTCTTTTCAAACATACCTCGTTCAACAAGGTCGCGGATCAGCGCTGCGATTGCTCGATCGACAGGCGGGATCAGTTGCTTTGCGCCCTTTTCAGTGGGCAAGCGATTTGCAGTTCCGTGATGATCCCACGGCTGAGTGTTAACCGTCACAAACGTAACGCCGCGTTCGACAAGACGACGTGCCAGCAATGCGCTCTGGCCGAAAGTATGTCTGCCATAGTCGTCGCGAATCGCGTCCGGCTCCTGTGTCATGTCGTAGGCTTCTCGAACAACCGAGCCGGTCAACAGGCTGAACGCTGACTGTTGCTGATCGCTCATGTCGACCATGCCGCCGTCAGCTCGTCGACGATACTGATCGATCATTTTCAAGAGCGAACGGCGATCGTTCAACCGATCGAACGTCAGGCCGGACCGAAGCGAAAGATCCGCAACGCCGAACAATTTCCCGTTCGGGTCGGAGTTCGTTACCAGCGGGTTGTGTGCACCGCCGAGGTACGCCGCGTAGTGAAAGAGGTTATCAGTACCGCCCTTCAAGTGTGGAACGGCGGAGTACGCCGGCATGCCAGATCGCCGCGTCCCGCACAACGCTGACGCGACCGCCCCCATCGATGGACGCCGCTGAATTTTATTGTCCGGCTTGTTGAAGTCTGGGCCTTCGAAGCCTGTCAACATCCAGTGATTACCCTTGGTGTGATCACCAGACCGATGCCGAATAGTTCTTAAAACCGAAATGCGATCAGCGATCTTCGCCTGTTCGGGCAGCATTTCGCTGAACTGAATTCCGCTGACGTTGGTCGAGATCGCTCCGAAAGGTCCGCGGTACTGACTGACCGCATCCGGCTTTGGATCCCACGTTTCATGATGACCCGGTCCGCCGCTCATCCAGACCAGGATCACGCTCGTGTCAGACGTTCCGGTCGTCGATGTCGCGGACTCTGCACGCAGCGACATCATCTGTGCCAGCGAGATCCCACCAACGCCAAGCACGCCTGCTTCTACGAAGCTACGTCTCGTTAAATCCGCACCGCCTGAAGTTGTGCCACCCGCCACTCGAAACATCGACCAAAACCCTGCTGCTGTTGTTCGTCCAGAATTACTATTCACCTCGTCCTGCCGTCTGACCAGATTAGCACGACTTAACGATTCAAGCGATCACAAATGTGCGGCTACGACGTCAAGATTATGTGAGTGCACTCCAACCAGCCTGCCGATGTTGAATCTGACGACACTACTTTGCGACAATAGACGTCCAGTATTTCCGTCAGGAAAATCCCCACCGATCCTACAACCTTCCATACCTTCCCGCCGCGTGCAGGATTATTTTCATGCCACGTCAAACAACGCACGGCCCAGACCCGCAATCGCGCCGTAGCTTTCTGCAGGCCGGTTTTCTGGCACTCGGTGGACTTGGTCTCAGCGACCTTCTTCGTTTGCGCACAGCAGCAAAGAACGAAACAGGACAGGACACGTCGATAATACTGATCTGGCTGCAGGGCGGCCCCAGCCATATGGAGACCTACGATTTAAAGCCCGACGCTCCACTGGATTACCGCGGCGAAATGAATCCGATCAACTCGAATGTGGCTGGAATGGATGTCTGCGAACTGCTGCCGATGCACTCGAAGGTTGCCGACAAGTTCACAATCATCCGCTCGATCTCTCACGGCTTCGCCAATCACGCTGGTGGCGCTGGACGGTTCCTTTCCGGCCGCGACCCGCTACGTCCACTCGATCCGATCGCGCAGTTTCCAACGATCGGCACTGTGGTCAGCCGTATAAAAAAGTCGCACGATATCGGAGTGCCCAACTACGTTGGCAGTGCCAATCGAGTCTACGGCGGAGGCAGTTCTTACCTGGGTGAATCCGAATTGCCTTTCGTCGTCGCGCGAGACCCCAACGAAGACAACTTTTCGGTACCGAACCTGGCCATGTCTGGCAGCCTGAAAGACCGACTGGATGATCGCGTCGCCCTGCTTAAATCTTTCGACGATATGCAGCGTGATATCGACCGCTCTGGCTCGTTGGCATCGATCGACGAATTCAATGGCAGAGCAATCAGCCTGCTCACCAGCGACCGTGCGAAGCAGGCCTTCGATATCTCAAGCGAAGATCCAGAGACTCGAGAGAAATACGGACGGCACAAATGGGGACAGCGAGCGTTGCTGGCTCGTCGGCTCGTTGAGGCAGGAGTCACGTTCGTTACGATGCAAATGCAGAATCCAGGAGTTCCAAACGCAATCGGCAATTGGGACATCCACGCGGTCAACGGACACCTCTTTGACGACACTAGAGCCCGACTGCCAATCTTCGACCGCGCCATAGCCGCACTGGTTGAAGATCTCTATCAACGAGGTCTCGACAAAAAAGTCATGCTGGTAGTCACCGGCGAGTTCGGTCGTACGCCTCGAATCAACC
Source organism: uncultured Planctomyces sp. (assembly GCA_937904325.1). Taxonomy (GTDB): domain Bacteria; phylum Planctomycetota; class Planctomycetia; order Planctomycetales; family Planctomycetaceae; genus JABMPE01. Next base: position 22,127 of record CALGTK010000250.1, on the reverse strand, counting down.
CTCAAAAAGGGACACGTTCCGGAGTCATTCAGCCAGGTCGCGATCATTGGCCCGGTTCGATGTCAATCCTCGTTTCCGGTGGCGGCATGCGAATGGGGCAGGTGATCGGCTCGACGACTTCGAACGGCGCGTACGCCAAAGACAACAAGCTGGATCCGAACGATCTGCTGGCAACGATGTATCAACATCTGGGAATCGATTACCGAGCGGAATTCATCGACGCAGCTGGTCGTCCGATGCCCATCCTTCCATTTGGTAAGCCGATTGCCGAGCTAAGCTAATCGCGATTAATTCGAAATGAAATTAAGACAGAATCAGGTCACAGCAAACGCCTGACACGAGCAACCAAGTGACCGCTGTACTCTCTGTGGCGGCTGTGTTCTTTGTGGCGAATTTTGTCTGATCATGGATAGATAACATGCTCGAAGTCCTGACCAACCGTCATCAACTGTGCGATGGAATCTCACGGCGCCACTTCATGCGGGCCGGCTTTCTGGGTATCGGAGGGTTAACTCTGGCGGATTATCTGCGTCTGCAGTCTCAGGCATCCCCCGCTTCAGAATATCGGAGGTCTCCGTCTCCAAAATCTGTAATTCTGCTCTGGCAGAACGGTGGTCCAAGCCATCTTGAAACGTACGATTTAAAGCCGAATGCGACGCGAGAAATCCGCGGCCCGTTTTCGCCAATTAACACGAACGTGTCAGGAATGGATATCTGCGAACTGCTGCCGATGCACGCAAAGATTGCCGACAGGTTTTCGCTCATCCGATCGTGCTCACACAACTACGCCGGCCACAATGACGGCATCCCGGTAATGATGAGCGGCTACCCCGACTGGGACGAGTCCAAACACGAATCCGTCCATCCGGAACTTGGAGCCGTCGTCAGTCGAGTCTTCGGCCAGTGCCACGGTGGCATGCCTGTCGCCTGTGGAATGGGAGCAACGCATTACAGCTACGTGCCCACAACCGCGACGGGCTACTGGAGTGATGTCTTCCGCCCGCCGACCGTCAGCGAAAAGGGGCTAAAGAACGCAAAGGCCACGATCGACGGCCAAAGACTGAGTAATCGCAAAGAACTGCTGACCAGCGTCGATCGTCTTCGGGGAGACCTGGACAGCGGCGTCATGGTATCTCTCGACGGCTTTAATCAGCAGGCGTTCGAAATACTGACCACCGACCGAGCCCGTATCGCCTTCGACCTTTCCCAGGAAGACGAAAAAATTCGCGAGCGTTACGGCGAAGGCTGGGCTCAACAGGCGTTGCTCGCTCGACGACTCGTTGAAGCCGGAGTAAACCTTGTAACAGTCAGCATTCCCGGCGGAAAAGAGGTCTATAACTGGGACGACCACGCAGTCAACGGTGACCTGCCCACCGCGATGCGCGAACGCCTGCCCGGCGTCGACCAGGGAGTGACGGCTCTTATTGAAGACATCTACGAAAGGGGGCTCGATGAAGACGTCATGGTCATCGTGACGGGCGAATTCGGCCGTACCCCCCGTGGTAACGAACGTCCAGGAAATCGAGACGGCAAGATCAACTGGGGCCGCGATCATTGGCCACACGCAATGTCAATCCTGGTCTCCGGTGGCGGTACACGAACGGGCCAGGTCATCGGTGCGACCAACTCCAAAGGCGAGCACCCCATCAAACGCGAACTGACTCCGCAGAACTTCCGGTCAATGATCCTGCACCACCTGGGAATCGACTACCGCCAGACATTCAACGACCAGGCCGGACGGCCGATCCACATCTCTTATGGCGAACACATACCGGAACTCGCTTGATTGACGCCCGTGTTGAAGTGCCAACGTCTATTTCACTGGCTGCTCAACACAACGAGTTCAGAACGGCGGCGGACGAAATGGGCAACCGCGATCCATAATACGGACACAGTCCCCAGTATGAATCCGGCACCACTCCCTTTCAGGCACAGCCACCAGATCAGTCCAAGTGTAAGCCAGCACCATTCGGGACGTTGTGCAATCCTGTCGCCAATCTCAAGTTTGAGAAGAACGATGAAGGCGGGGATGGCGATGATCGCAATGAGTATACTGCTCAGGATTCGGTCCACCTGGGTATCAACAACCCAGAATTCCACTTGGGCTTCGCCGATCTGTTCGACGATCATGTTGCTACTGTCTGCGGTTTTCCTGCCAGATTGATCTGCGAGGAGAAGATTTGCGGCTGCATCAGAAATTGTCCGACTTCCGCGTTGCTGGTTTGCGTCAACATCAGTAAACACAAGTAATTCAACGATCTGTTGCGCGACTCCGAAACTTGCCGAAGAGTGCGAACTTCGATTCACCGCTCCAAGCCACTGGTTGGAAATTCTCACGGCTTCGCCACTGGTCCATGCTTGCGATTTGCCTGTTGAAATCAGTCGAATTCGGCGTGTAGGCATTGCGATAACAAAGGAACGGGCACCTCCCGCATCAATCAGTCGAGGTATCGGCATTGTTCGCCGTTGGATTTTCATTGCTTGCGAGTCCTGCTCCATATTCCATAGTAACTCAACGGCATGTACTGGCCCGCTCTGGGTAAATGGCAACTGTAATGTGCCATCAACAGAGGGCGAGACATCTTCGACTTCTCCGTCAATTCGGGCAGATATCAATCTAAGACTCGCAGGCCATTGCAATCTCGCGTGACGGCGATCTGTCTGAAGCAGGATGTTCGTTTCCGCTACGCCGCTTTGCCGAACGCCTGGACGAATTGAATGAACTACAAGGGTCGGTAGACCGTCCAGAACCAATGAAGACGCTGTTGGACTGACTTTCGTTGAGTCCTGCCAAACGACAAGATCTTGACTGCTGTCTGCAAGTCCTGGCGCAAACTCTCGCAATGTTTTCAAATGGAGCTCACTTGGAGTATCGCGAGGAAGGAGTTCCCACTCATCCATTCCTTGTGAAAGAGTTAACACTGCGTACTGCTGCTTAATGTCTTCGATGGTCGGCGGTAATAGACGAATCGATTGACCTATCCGTGGTAGAAACCTTGCCGTCAATACAATTTCAACGTGCCGCGGAACCGGTCGTGGAAGCTGCACGTCGATCGACCGCTGATCGATTGAAATATTCTGGGTCACACTGGGGCCATTCCTGCCTGGCATCACTGCGAGCTCCCCCGCCGCAGCCCATTCTGGTAATTCGACCTTCAGATTTCTCTTCGACATCTTATGAAGATGGATCGTTGCAGAAACGAAACACTCTCCAACGGCGTCCGACGTAACGTCAGCGACAATCCACGCGATTGGAGTGTTTGCAATCTGCTCAATTCTGACTTCTGCTTCCTGTTCAGGAAGGATCCGAAAACGTCCAACGAACTCCTCTCGAGTCCGGTTCGTTGTTGCGACTGCTTGATCATCGGTAAGAGGATCGGGGCCTTCAATCGAAACCTGAAGTTCATTCGATCGGTAGATCAAAAGAGTTGATTCTGCGTTCTCACCGGCCACGGTCTTAAGGAGCGGCAACTTTACGGCATCACTACCTGTAGCAATTGCCTGCTGGCCGGTGATCGTGATATTTTGAACGCCAGACCGCCGATCTTGAAGATGTAAAGTCAGCTTACCGTTTACATGGTCCCAATGGCTCAATCGGTCAACGTCGTCTTCGAAAACGTTTACTGAGTCAACGCGGAATGACTGATTAAGAAGAAATTCATGAGCGAATGCAGGGACAACTGCCGTATCAACTTCCGCCGAAACCGTCCAATGAATTCCCGATGGACGAATTCTGGCAACCTGGATGACGCGTGTTGTCCGTTGCGACTTCGCCGGAATAAGGGCAGCATTTACTACTGGTTGTTCCAAAACTCGTAGTGCAACTAACGGAACGCGTGGACGTTCATTCTCCGGCCACATCTTGATGAAATCGCTACCAGCGATGTAAGAAGTTGATGCTGGATTCTGCACCTGCGGAGAAAACTGGAAGCCGGCCTCCGGCGTAAGCCCGGCAACGTGGGAAGTAACGGTCAGTGGAACATCGATCTGATCTGGAACAACCGGAATAGCCCAGACAACTGCTGAATCGTTCCTCGATTCATGCTGCATCTGCCGCCATCGAAATTCGAAATCGAATGATTGATTGACCGGCGGATCAAACTCACATGTTAAGAGCATCTTTCCCGCTTCACGGCGCAATGACTTGTCAACCAGGTTCCGTATACGAAATTGAGTAAGGTCAACCTGGCACAATTCAGGCAACGCCCACTCAATGTATCGCACGTTCTGACCGTCAACGATGTACCTCGCATGAGTTAGGTGTTCCATCCAGTTGGGATGAACATCAACCGACGACCTGATTTCAACAGCCGGCTGTTCGGCTGGCGTTCGGCCGAGCGTGAGTTTGGCGATCGTCTGGCTCCAACTGATCGTCAAATCGTTCGTCGGGCCAAGGATAAAGTCTGCTGTTCCATTTGTGGTCAGTTCTCTTGAGGTCTGCGATCGGCTGGAGAAACAAATTTGCGGCCTCTGATCAAATGATAGTGACACACGTGAATTTGAGATCGCGGGAATCGGGAGCGAGATTCGCGCGACGTTCTGTGAGCGTTGCGTCAACGGGCGTAACCCCAGTTCAATCTTGTATTCACGCCACTGATTGACCGACTCAGCGATTGGAGGTGGTACTGGTGTTTCGCCCGGTCCAACCGAAATTGCCTCATGCAACACATCAGGCAGCGGAACGCGGAGGCGTGAACCATCAGCGTTTGGCAGCACTCCAACACGCCTGCCGTTTACCGAACACTCAGTCTGTCCAGCAAGGAACCTCGCAGGAATCGGAATCTCAATTTCGCTGCCGTCATCACGGTGCGACGCAACGATGATCATCGCTACGATCTCGGCGCGGCCAGATTCAGTAACCCGGATCGTCCAGTCACTTTCGGTCAGAAGATAGTCGGGCGTTTTATCTTCATCAATCGCCTCAGTGTCCGACAGTATCTGAAGATCGCGACTTCGAATGTAAACGTAGGACGGCACATGATTGCTGTAAAATGGGGTTTCGGCATACGGGACCAGAACATCAATTTCAAAGCGGCGCTGCTCTGCAGTACGCTGCTGTGCGATCGCCGAACCAGCCAGTGCTGATACCGCTAGAATGACCGAACCAGACACAAAACGCCGCGTTATCGTCGATGCTATGCTGACTTGAGCGGCGTCTGATTTGCTAAGTTTCACTGGTCGTACGAAGCTTCTTGGAAGAAGCGTCGCCAGGATGCTACCCAGCGCGCACCCTCCGACCAGTTCAGCGTAGGCGTCTGGCACGAGCGCAACCGAAGCAACGCACCCACTTAGCCAAACCAAGGTGAACCGACTGCGAAGTGGTACGGCGACTGTACGCAACAGCACACCAACCAGCAAACTTAGCGTCAAGACAAACCATGCAAGAGCGTACAGTCTGGAATGATCACAAACATGAACAGCCAGTGAATCGGGGATGCCGGTAGAAGAAGCCGAAAACGTCTTCCAATCAGTTGATCTTGATGCGGTTGGAGCCGCAATCTGAGTGCCACGTCCCTTCAAAAACCGCACCCATGACCCAAGACCAACTGGGTTAAAGACCTTCGAAGAAGCACTTCGGGCGAGCGGACCGAAACACCAGCTCAACCAGTTTCCACGGTGAGGTTCATCGTCCGGAGTCAATCCCGAAGCAAATGACACGACTGAGAACTGATCGCGAATCCGAATATTCCAGTTAAACTGAACGACTGTGGCCTCCGCAACAGGAATGCGGCAGCGATATGTTTCTCGTAGATAGACAGCCTGTGATGGCAACGTGTATTCAATCGACAATTCATCGCTTGCACTGACAACCGTGAGTGGAATAATCCAATCGCTTCCGTCGCGAACCGGTGCAATCTTTTGCCCTCTCCACATAACCGCAAGTGGTTCGGAATTCACAGGCAATCGAAATCGGAATGGCGACGCTTCTGATGAATAGTGAAATCTCCAGGTAAACCGATGCAAATCGCGACTGCCCGAACCGGGCGACAACTGTGAATCGAACTCGGCGCTTACGATTACGCGTTGAGTCGTCAACCCTACCTGATGTTGCGTTTCTGACGCTCGGTCGTTTTCTTCAGCTTCGTGAGGGAGTTCCGACAGCGATCCGTTAAATTTATCCATATCGTTATTGTCGTATGGCTGATTAATTCTCGGGATTGTCGTGTCCGATTGAACCGGCGATGAACCGACCGGGGCAAACATGTCACCGGGGAAATGCAACATCGCTTTTTCTATTTGCCCCCTCGACATCCAATTGTCGGCAGTCCAAACAGCCTGTGGCACTTCTCCGAACACAGCAATCAGGTCTGACCAGTCTGACTCTGTAAACATTTCCGGTTCCGCATACCGTCGGTAGTCGTCTGATGTAAGTTGCACGTCTTCCGGGTCATCACAGCCCACCACACCGAATGCGATGGCTGCTGATCTCGTTGCTTCCGGCAGGATCACTGGCACCTGAAATTCAGACTGACGGCTTTGATCTGCGCGCTGCCCGATAACCCGCAGTCTCAATAGTTCTCTGACCGGTAACCCGTCGGCAAGATCAATGGTGAGTCGCTGGAAGTTCTCAGACTGTCGTTTGATGTTCCAGGATACATCCTCAGACGAGGACACCGCTGTGCCTGTCGGAGTCACCGAGACCACGGCAGTCACTTCCCATTCGGATGGAACCAGCCAGATCGATTCGAACGCACCTTGAGCCTGTGACGTCAACTCCAGCAGTACATCGAGTTCCTGCGGAATTGTTCCGACATTGAGCAATGAATACTCACGGACGGAAATCCTTTGCAACGACTTCCTTCCCGTATTTCGAATCTGCAAGTTGAGAAATGACCGAGATGCATATTGCTCAAAGGCAAGTTCATGCCTGTCGTCGTCCACCGATGTGGCCGTTTGACGGAGTCCGTCGGAAGAATATGTTGCCACCTGAAATGGTGATTCAATAGCTACGCTGAATGGACTGGCGTTGCCTCCCAGCAAAACCGCTTTGTCCGGTCGTGGTGGTTCTATCCTGAACTGAAGGTAGCCAGAACCCGGCAACGGGACGGATTGCCGACCGCGGATCGTTACTCGTGAAAGGTCTTCTTTTTTGTCGCCTGCCAGGTTGATACGTAAGGCATGCCACTTATCTGACCGTGGTCCAGCGTCACGCCATGAGAAGGCCCTGCCAAGCTCGTCTTCAATAGACGACACAATCAAAGCCGGAGGTATTGCGATGGTAATTTCGTTGCTGTCTGTCGACATCGAATCAAAGCTGAACTCGAAAGACTGCTCAAGCGATTCCGACTGCAACTGGCATCGCGAATTCAAACGATACGAACTAACGCCCCGTCCGCGTCTATCTTCGTCAGTCGGCTGGTGAACTCGAATTCTACAGACATTCGCATGACCGAGTTGCACGCGCCAAGCAACCAAAGAAGCTCTATCGCGACTTTGTTTCTGGGACTGCAGGTCAACTTTATCCAGTTGGACGATTCCCGTATTGGACGTCACCTGCCATCCTGAAGGAACAAACAAACGAAACGACGTGACGACAGATCGTGGAACATTAAAATCGAAGTCGTATCCTGTCAGTCGTTTCTGCCCTTCAAGTCGCCAGTCGAATCTCAGTTCATGAGCGGTTTCAGGCATCACAAGCCGTTGCACGTTGTCCAGGCCCGTCCCGAGAATCGCAGGTCGTTCAGTGTCCTCGTTGCCCCAACAAGCGTTTGACAGCCACAGGTTACAAGGTTCAAACGGAGTAACTTCTGCTTCGTCGCGGACTCGAAAGAGTGTCGCCGTGCCCTGCTCGAAGTGTGCAGTCTTTACGTTAAAACTCGCCTCATAAAGAGCTGAGGTAAATGAAAAGCGGTCGATTTCACTGGACGAAGCCATGGCAGACTTCATCAGCATGTCGAGTTGCTCAGGACGAACCGGTACCCAATCGCCTTGCGGCCATAGTTCTGGACGATTGCCCGGAACAAACATCCGCCTGAGACGCTCGGTGTTCGGTTCCGCACACGATCCAACTGAATCGAAAACGAATATGTGAAGCAGAACAGCGCTCAAGACAACGACAGTTGTGAGCAATCTCGCCTTTCTGGCCTGATTCAGTCGATGACGGCGTTCGCGTAGCACCGGGATAACTCGCCTTTTCTTGAGAAAAACTCTGATGGTCCGAATGCTGCCTCACCCTGCTTTCGGTTGGCATGACAACAATGAGAAGCGTCAAGCAGGTCGCTCACTTCGCTCATTCGATTCGTCGTGAATGATTTCTTCTCGAGAAGAACCTGGAACGAGAAAATCACTGGGAGACGAAAACGTTACTAACGACGCACGCTGTCGCCGTTTAATTTGCGATTCGATCACCGATGCAACAAATGCAAGAAGTAGACCGAAAACGGCTGGCTGAAGAAGAAGCTGCACGGTCTCAAGGTGCCAGAGCCCCACAAGTGAAAGGCCAAATCCAACAACGAGGATCGTTAGTACATGTCGGGTCGCCGGAATCCGAAGCAGTGCAAGCCCGAACGCGAGGGCTAACCCGGCGCCTGCCAGGATAACTGCAGGCTGGCTCATGGATTGAATTCGAATTTCCCGTTGATGACCAAAAGAGCTGAAGAGGTAGCTGTTTCCGTAAGCCGGACCGGACAATGGGGCTAAATGCAAGTCCTTCAGTTGACTACGTAGTTCCGTAGCCAGTTCGAAATCATTGTCCGTGAGCAACCAGTCATTCAGGGAAACACTCCCGCCAAATGGTCGCCGACTCCATGCGAAACTTTGCCGCTGCCACGAGAATAGAGGCGTATAGTTTTCAGGATAAACGAGCAAATGTTGATCAACTGGGAGTATCACTTCCCACAGTGTATCGGCGAGCCAGACATCGTCTGCAAAACTCGGCGCCGTAGCGGAGAGTTCGTTGATACTGCCAAACCTGCCAGCCTGATTGACGTCGAACTCAAACGTAAGACTATGTTGCCTGCGACGCATCTGCTCGTCGAGAAGAAGCCGCATTTCGATGAGATCATTGTCTGCCGACGAGATCAGCAGATTATCAGCAGTCGCCGGTTTGCCATCCCACCAGACACTCAGGGACGAGCGGTCGGTCTTAGCTGGCAAAGTAACTGTAAGAAACGAAATATCGCCGTCAATCAGCGAGACACATGTCGTCCTTACCGCTCCGCCATTCTGAAAACGAGTCCTGACCATAGATCGCCGTACGACAAAGTTCTGAGTTGCTCGTTCCGGTGCGGCTTCCATGGTCAGGACAACATTCCTGCGCATTCCTGCTGCCACCCATGTTGGAGCACTGCTCAACGTCAGTTTCTGGTCCCATTGCTCTCCGCTAACCAGGACACCAACGTTGTCTGGCGATCGAAGCTCAACTCGTGTGGACTTACCTGGAACATCGTCGGGCGGTCGCAGTAAGGGGACGTCAGATTGGCCAATTCCTGATTCGACAAACGCTGCATCTACAGGAACGGAATACGTGCAGATAATTTCAAACAGACCAAGGATCGGTTGTGGCAGGTTGACTCTAATCTGCCGCTCGCCGTCAATTACCATTTTCCCTGTTTCTGCGGTTAGAAGCACTGTTGAAATGCCATCCTCACCTGTGAGCCGAAACGCTTCGGGTGTCACTGAACCTGGAACAAGAATCTGAAGTCGGTCAAGCTCTTCATAAGTGACCGAATAATTGAGACGCTGCTCAACATTGATCAGGTTATCGGACAACGTGAGCGTGGCATGTGACGAAACCGTTACTTTCTGTGCATGAGTCGTCACCGTCGCTCGAAACTCGAGGGCAGACGATGCACTCTCAAAGTACCGTGGCACCTGATTCAATGGTCCATCAGCCTTAGTTGTGGCTGCGTTGCCTAAAGCGCTCGAGATCATTTGGACAGCGGTATTACGCGCACCTTCCAATGTACTTTCGACGTTACTCGCGTTTAACAATGTTAGCCGAGAAACAGGCTTGGATTCGGAGTCAGCCACGGGAATAGAAATCAGAAACGATTCTTCACCAAGTGGAACCGGACGACGGGCCTGAAGTTTGACGGTAATTGGCCCATGAGTTCGATTTATAGGTTCCACAAACTCTAACCTGATCGTTTCAAAGTCAGCCTTTGTTTCAGACACGTCGGCTACATCCGTAAGACGCCTCGCGATGTGAACTCGGTCTGCAGGTTCGATGACCTCTACCTGTTCCCATTCCTGAGCCGTAAGCTCCGGCCACCGAAGCTGAATGTGATCCAGCGTCCCCCGATACACGATAATTTCATACCGCGCTTCCAAATCTGCAGAAGCTTCGCGAAACATTATTTCGTATTCGGAACTTACACGATAATTTGCTTCGATCTTTTCAATTTGGAACTGTACGCGGGCGTTGCGGTTTGTCAGACGATAGGCCTGCTGAAATCTGGCCTGCGGATCAAGTTGCGATTCCACTCGTTTTCGAAACAACGAGGTCGCGATCCGTTGCACTTGCAGTGGTCGCGGCGTTAGCTGGCTCAAACGGAATCCTTCGGCAACTCGAAGACCGAAGAATGTTTCCTCTCGTGCAGCGTTTTCAACAGTGAACCCACTAATCGAGAATGACTTCGTATCCGCCTTCACTTCCGACGAAATCAGCCACTTCAATTTCAAGGGTCCAGCAGTGCTCTCCTGAAGAGAAATAACGACAGGGTTCGATTGCAGATCAGTCGTCTCAATTGAATCGTGCGTCGAACTGCTCACTGAAAGAACGTTGCACCCGCGTGGTACGTTGACTCTTACTGATTCAAAGCTCACGCCGGATGCAACAATTGTTTGCACAGCCTCGACGGCGACTCCGTCCTCGCCAGCGTCAGCAGACAACAATGTTTCGACTTGAAACGACGTCTCTTCTGCTGGCTGCGTCTCGACTACCTGCCATGGCAAATCAAGGTCATCGCCCAACCCATGCGCGATTAAGGCTGAACGGGCATCGGGCAGCGTTTCAACTTCGATGTCGGCAAGCTGTTCAGACCTGACAGCGAATGCATCGCCGGGGACGACGAGTCGTAACGAACTTTGGGCTGTCTCTGGCAACGAAAGGTGCATCCTGTAGGACTTACCGGATTTCCGAACGGGTACGGAAATCTGCAAATCAATCCTGTGTTGGCCGGTTCCAGAGATGCGGCACTTCAAGCCGGTTCCGCGATCCGTTGGCAGGAACTCAACATCGCCATTTTTTGTTTGACGGTGCGCAAGCAACGTTGCTTCGTTCAGCCGAAGCGGCACGTCGACCTGGTTAATCCCGTCTCGAACGAATACCTCAACTGACGCGTCCAGCTTTGCTGTGGTTCGAGCAGCGTTTACGTCGCCAGCCAACGTCACCGCCGCAACGTAGTAGCCAGGCCCCGTGTCATTTGTCCCGCGAAGGAGCTCCTCACGCCACTTAAGGTACGCGCCAATCTGACCTCCTGCTGTCAATCTGACCACTTCGCCATGCTCATCAACGAAAATGACATGCTCATTCGCTTTTGGCGGATCTGTCAGGCGAACTTCTGCTTGTGGAGCACCCCTGTCACTGGTTGACACCGGCGAAGCTTCGACGGCCGAATCCGGTAGAGACTTCTGAGCAATGACTGGACTGGCCGCTGAAATAAAGACAGCAACCGCCAGTACAAAGTAAGCAGGCCATGTTCCTGCGAAAATCAGCAACGCCATTGGTGAATCCACCATCGCTGACCGAGGGATCCTCAGCGCAGATGCTTGGCCACATACCGATCTGTTCACATTCACCATCATGACGCGACGATTTACTACTCCCATAAATACTCAACGGTCGAACGATGTTCGACGGTTAGCGTTCATACAGAGGAACCCAGAGTAATGCCGGACGGCGTACTGATCCGAGCTATCAACTGCCGGGGTCATCAAAGACAGGAACGTAGGAAGGCGGCAGTTTGACAATCCAGACACTGTCATAATACGTCAGCTTTCAGCGTATCGGTAGCAGCAATTAACTCGCTGATCAGAGTTGAAGGCACGACATGTTCGCTACGACAGATGCGCTGTTCTATTTCCACTGATCCGCCGGCATCTAACGAGTGACTAAGTGTGTCACGTCGCGAGGGTTTTCTCGTTGACGCAGCCTTAGATTCACGCAGGCCCACGATACGGTTTCCGCTAACAATTCAATATAGACCAGAATATTTCAAAAAAACGGAGTCTTGGGATGGCTGATTCCAAACGCAACTCGCAGGACGATCCAAATCCGCGAGACTGGTCTACGTCGCTCCTTCTAAACATTGGCCGAGGGCTTGCCCTGTTTTTAGCTGCTTTCTCCCTGTTGAACGTCATCGGTGAATTATTTCACCCAGGCTTTGATGCGTCGGGTTGGTGGCTGGACACGCGCAGTGTGCCGAGTTTCGTTAGTCGCACGTTGATTCTAGTTTTTGCGGGGCTGATGTTTGAATTTACCCGCAGACCTGAATCTTCCCGCTTCCTGAACCGTGTCCAGAAAATGGCAGTCGCTGGTGTTCTGGTCGTTGCCGTCCGCGATGCCTGGGTATTTCATTCCCTGATCTCTCAAGGCGCGATCACGACACAATTCCCGCTTCCATTGTCAATCATTGTCGCGCTGCTCTTGCTGACTATTTTCGGTGCGTTGCATATCCGAGTCCGCGGCAGACGAACTTCTGCACGTGGCAAAGCAATGATCTTTGCCGCAACGGTCGGCTGCACAGTGACATTTCCAATGTTGCAAATTCATTGTTTCGGATGGACTGACTATCGGCGGCCCGCAAATGTGGCTGTCGTGTTTGAGTGCAAAGTCTACGCTAGCGGGAACCTCTCAGCCGCTCTTTCCGACCGGGTACGCAGCGCCTGCGAGCTTTACCATCAGGAACTTGTGGGACATCTTGTCATGTCCCGTGGCCCTGGGCAGGGAAACATTCACGAGACCGATGCGATGCGAGACTTCGCTGTCAGTCTCGGAATCCCTCCAAGTCGAATCCTGACCGATCGATCAGGACTGAGCACCGACGAAACCGTAGCCAAAACGGTTCCTCTGTTTCGGGAGCATGGCTTTGAACGCGTACTTGCGGTCAGCCATTTTTTTCATCTGCCACGAATCAAACTGACATACCACCGCGCGGGTGTCGACGATTTCACCGTTCCCGCCAGGCAGCAGTTTCAACTACCCAACGAAGGCTTCATGCTCGTCCGAGAAACCGTTGCCTTGTGGTTCTACTACGCTCGCCCGTTGACCGGGCTTTGACGCACCTGAGTTCGAGAAAGCTGATCAATCAAACATCACACACTGGAGACCAGCACAGGATCGGGTTCCGTGCAGCCTTCACGTCGTCTGGACGTGAAACTGGCGTTGAGTGCGGAGCTGTGTGAAGTAACTCGGGATCTTCGGCAATTATCTTTTCGATCGTTTCGACAAAAGCGTCGAGTGTTGCTTTTGATTCAGTTTCGGTTGGCTCGACCATGATCGCTTCCGGGACGACCAGCGGAAAGTAGACGGTCGGGGCGTGGAAACCGTAGTCGAGCAGTCGCTTCGCGATGTCCATTGCGGAAACGCCAAGTTCCTTCTGCAGATGTTGAGCAGAAGCAACGAACTCGTGCATGCAGCGCTCACCGTTGGGAACAGGCAGAACGTGTTTCAGCTTTTCTTTGAGATAGTTCGCATTGAGGACCGCGTGTTCTGAAAGCTCTTTCAGTCCGTCGCCGCCGAGCGTTCGCAGATAAAAATAGCCTCGCAGCAGGATCCCGACGTTACCAAAGAACGATCTAACTCGCCCGATGGATTTCGGCGGAGTTTGTAGCTTGTACTGTCCAGATTCTTCATCGTGAGCAACAACTGGTCCCGGTAGATAATCTGCAAGAAAGTCCCTTACTGCGATTGGACCTGAACCCGGCCCGCCAGCTCCGTGAGGCCCGGTGAAAGTTTTGTGCACGTTGTAGTGCATCATATCGCCGCCAAAGTCTCCCGGGCGAGCGATGCCAAGAATCGCGTTCATGTTGGCACCGTCGATATAGACGAGACCGCCGACGTCGTGCAGCATTTTGCTGATTTCGTCAATTTCTGGCTCAAACAATCCAAGAGTGTTCGGATTGGTGATCATGAACACGGCCGTCTGATCGTCGAGATGCTCTTTCAGTTCGTCGAGATCGACGAATCCGTTCTTTCCCGCCCCAAGTTGAATGCAGTCAAAACCTGCGAGCGCGGCGCTTGCCGGGTTCGTCCCATGAGCGCTGTTCGGGAATATAACTTTCGAGCGGTGTTCGCCTTTGTCCTGGAAATACGCAGAAGCAACCAGCAGCGCGGCCAACTCTCCCTGCGCCCCCGCGGCCGGCTGCAAAGAAACGGCCGGCAGACCAGCAATCTCGCCAAGCATCTGCTGCATTTCGTACTGAATCTGCAGCATACCCTGCAGACTTTCTTCCGCTTGCCACGGGTGCAAATCGACAAGTCCCGGAACAGCAGCCAACCGTTCGTGCCGCTTCGGGTTGTACTTCATCGTACAGCTACCCAGCGGGTAGTAATGCGTATCGACCGACATGTTCAGCGTCGACAGGTTTGTGAAGTGCCGAATGACGTCGGGCTCGTTCACTTCCGGCAGTGGGAGCGGCGTGTCACTGAGAAACTCAGCAGGAATACACGCCGTTGACGAGAATTCCGGACAGTCCGATTCCGGGTATTCGGCGCCGCAACGTCCGGGAACTGACAGGTCGAAAAGCAGTTGAGTAGCCTGTTCGTTTCTCATGTTGTCTTCCGGGTTGAGCTTCGTGCTGAACGCAACGCTGGATCATGCGGTGCACCTACCGAGCTTCCGCATGCCGCCGCTTCCTGTTGGCTTTCGGCCGCCTCTCCGCCGATGGTGTCAACAGCACACGATGCAATCGCGTTTGCCAAGGCGTCAATTTCTTCGCGCGATCGACATTCCGTAACGGCGACAAGAAGTCGATCTTCGGACTCACTGTTTGAGACTCGTCGCAAGGCCGGACCGATGTCAAAGCCTGCGGTCTTCGCCCGTTCAATGATTACTTCGGCGCCGTCACGACACTGCAAAGTAAACTCTTTGAAAAATGGCTGATCGAATGCAAGTTCAATCCCGTCCTGTTCGGTCAGTTTCTGGGCGGCATAGTGAGCCTTGCTGCACGACAATTCTGCCACCTGCCGCATTCCCGCTGGGCCGAGCAGCGACATGAACACCGTCGCCCGGATGGCGATCAAACCTTGGTTCGTGCAAATGTTGCTGGTCGCCTTTTCACGACGAATGTGCTGTTCACGAGCCTGCAGATTGAGCACGAAGCAGCGTTTGCCATTTCGATCGGTCGTTTGCCCGATTAACCTGCCCGGCATCTGTCGAACAAACTTCTGCTTACAGGCGAGTATTCCCAGAAACGGCCCGCCATACTGCATCGGGGTTCCCAGAGACTGACCTTCTCCGACCGCGATGTCGGCTCCGAGATCTCCTGGACGTTTCAGAATTCCGAGACTGATCGGATCGAACGAGACGATCGACAATGCTCCGTGCTTGTGAGCCATCGCCGAAATCTGCTCGACTTCTTCCAGGCATCCGTAGAAGTTTGGATGCTGAATGACGACGCACGCAGTCTTGTCATCGATGGCTTCTTCGACCGCGGCCGGAGCAACTGTCCCGCCAGGCGTCGGGACGATGACAAGTTCGCAGTCCATCCGGCCGAGATAAGTTTCAACCACCTGGCGATATTCAGGATGAACCGATCCCAGCTCATCGTCTCGTCCATGCCGCTTCGTGCATCGCATCGCCATAAAGACGGCTTCACTGACCGCCGTTCCGCCTTCGTAAAGGCTGGCGTTGGAGACGTTCATGCCCGTCAACTGGCAGACCAGCGTCTGGAATTCGAAGAACGTTTGCAGACTGCCCTGACTGGCTTCAGCCTGATACGGCGTGTATGCGGTGTAGTACTCACTACGTCCCGCAATCGCGTCGACGGCCGACGGTATGAAGTGATCGTAAACTCCGCCGCCAAGGAAACACGGCCGGGCGGATGACCCCACGTTTAGTGCAGCCAGTTCACGAGCCACCTGTTCGAGTTCCAGCTCGGACAGCTTCGGCGGAATGTCGAGTGGCCGCTTGAGTTGCAAGGACTCTGGAATCTGATCGAACAGCGTTTCGATCGAGTCAACGCCGATGGTGTCGAGCATTTCCCGCTGCTCGTCAGGCGTGTTAAAGAGGTAGCTCAACAGAACCTCCGAAGGTGACACTTGTCGGCTGTGAGCCGAGCGAAATGCAATCGCCAAGTGGGATGTGTTTGCAAAACCGCGTGCGAAAACAGATTTTCGCAGCCATCCGTGGCGAAAAGTCAGGTGTCGGTGTCGCAGTGACCGGCTCCGCCAATCACAAACTTAACCTGAAAATTGTTCTCTGTCAGTGATCTTCGTTCTGGCAAATCTGTTCGTAAGTCGTCCGGTCCAGTAGATTGTCGAGATCGCCTGGCGATGACATTTTAATTTTTAAAATCCAGCCGGCTCCAAACGCGTCATCGGACAACAAATCGAGGTTGTCTGAGATTTCTTCATTGACTTCGACGATTTCGCCGCTGACGGGAGCATAAAGGTCCGAGACGGCTTTTACGCTTTCCACTTCGCCACAGTTGTCTCCGACGCCAAGCTGACCGCCCACCGCGGGAAGATCAACGTAGACTAAATCAGTCAGCGCCTTCACCGCGAAATCAGTGATGCCGATCGTGGCAATCTCGCCATCGACGGCGACCCATTCGTGACTCTTTGCATACTTCAGCGAGGCGAGATCCATCGGGTGCTGCTCCGTGCACTATCGCTGTCAATTGCCGAGGCGTCCGGAAGTCGGCGTCCGGAAGTCGCCATGAATATTCCATTTTCACTCAGCGGTCAGTCGTCAACACATCAGGAGACAGGGTCTTCCTGAGCAATTGGCTCATCATGTTTGTCGGATTCGATTCTGGCGACCTTCTCAAGCCGTCTGGCGTGTCGGCCACCTTCGAATTCGGTTTTCAGCCAGGTCGTAACAATTCTTTCCAAGGCCTGATCGCTGATCAGGTCAGCCGAGAGACAAAGTACGTTGAGATCGTTGTGCTGTCGACTCAGCGCGGCGGTGATATCGTCATGAATTGGCGCTGCGCGGACTCCGTCAAACTTGTTCGCAACAATGCACATGCCGATGCCCGTTCCGCATACCAATATGCCACGGTCCGCTTCTGCAGACGAAACGGATCCCGCCACTTTAGAGGCGTAATCAGGGTAGTCAACGCTTTCTTCACCGTTGGCACCAAAGTCGACACCTGCAAAGCCCAAGCCCTGAATGATGTCGAGAATTCGCGCTCGAACGTTGACTCCACGGTGATCACTTGCAACGACAATTTTCATCATTTCACCTGCGGCACAGAGGCCGCGACTTCAGTTACTCAATGCTGTCAGTTGAATTCTGACATGCCGCTGTCGAAGAACTCCGCAGCGGACAGGCATTCGGAACGAACGCCCTGATTCAAGATGGATCAGGTAGCGGAAAGTCCGCCAGAATCTGATTGAGATGTGTCTCGATCGCCTCTCGACAACGCTCATATTCCCCCATCCCTCCTCCGATTGGATCGGGGACGTCTCCGCCATCACTGGCCAGTACTCGGACTCGGTCAGCCACTTCAGACCGCCGCGTCACAATCGCCTGCCTGTGGCTTCGAGTCATGGTGTAGACAAAATCAGCATGATTCAGCAAGCGTTCGGTCAAAGGCTGACTCTCGTGATTGTCCAAATCTGCACCACGGTCCGCCGCTAGCGTTGCAGATTCCGGACTCGCAGGAGCACCATACGACGCAGCGATTCCGGCCGACGACACAAAGTAGCCATGATCCGGAAGTTCGTCCGGCTTGCAACCGATTCTAGCCGCAAGCATTTGGCGGAACAGGGCTTCCGCCATCGGGCTGCGGCAGGTGTTGCCCGTACAGACAAACAGAATGACATCAGCGGTCATGCGACGAACGCTTTGACTGCTGACGATTCCTTCACGGGACACCGCAAATTCGTCACCGGTCAGGCTAACCGCCGTCGGACCGTCGGGAAATCGTACTTCCCCAAGATCAACGACGAACTCGGCGCCGTCCGACAGTCCGTTCATATCGCTGGCTTTAGTGGCGGGAGAATCCGGGACAACCGCAATAAGAGGTGCGGGCAGAATCCGGCCAATTTCTGTCACCAGCGAATCGGAAGAAACAGTGACGCTGACTCGATCTTCTCCGAGCAGCGATCTTGTTTGAGGACTGAGTGAATCTACCAGTCCGCCGGAAGTCGCCGCGGCGTCTGAAGCCAGAATGACTGGTCCGGGCCAGCAGCGCCGAGCCAGCTTCTTTCCGATTCGAGACAGATCCGGAAAAAAGTCGAATGCTTCCTCGACGGACCGGGACAGCAACGTCGCCGTACCTAGACCGTATTTGTCTAAATTCTTAATTGATTGATCTGAATTCGCCAATCCTGCGAGCACATAACTACTCTCAGTTGGCAGACCAATCAGTCCGCCTTCAGAAAGCGTTTGCGCAGCGCGATGGATGAGGTCTTGCTGTTCCTCAGGGCCGTCAGGCCGGACCATCTCCACCATGAACCTGTGTTCCTTATCGCAGAGAGAATCCAGTCTTCTCTCTGCGGCTGCGTGCTCTGCCAAACTACGGCGTGACTACTGACGAAATCGGGGTAACTTTTCGACCAGAAACCCCTTCACCAGAAGCATGTGAGGTGTGAGATTCTACCCACGCGAACCCGCTCATTCAACCTGGCTACCAGGATCGCAAAATACACTGATTCAGGCTGAAATATGGCCGGTCAGCACCAGCACGAGCGAGACCACAAATACCAGTGAGTATGCCCCTGCCAGGCCAATCGCTCCTCGGCGGAGTCCAACTGAACACCCCGTCATCGTGAGAGCACATCCGGTTGACTTCGGCGGCATCTCGACCGTCGGATATCCCGGGTTCCAGCGTTCTCCGTCGTCGGTTCGATACTCAACGCGACTCTTCCAGAGCGTCCAGCCGACGAGTCCAACAATGCCCGCCGAAATCAGCAGAACATAGCCCGGCATTTCAGGTTCGCTGGCTCCCTCAAGAGCCGGAACCGTTGCGGTCGCTTTAAGAAGGACAACGGCCAGCGAGTTATTCAGCAGGTGCAGAAGCATCGGAGCGAGAATGCTCCGAGTCACCAGGTAGACCAAGTGGATGAAAAACGCGAGCGGCAGCAGAGCGACCACGTGTGCTGGATGAATGTGCACCGCCGCAAACAACACCGAAGTCATGATAACCCCAGCCAGAATTCCGTGACGAGCCACCAGCCCACGGCCGATAATCCCCCGGAAAATCACTTCTTCACCAATCGCGGGTGCGACTGCCACAACGAGAAACAGAAGTCCCAGCGGAGCAGTCCTGCCTAGCGGTTTGATGCTCTCATTGACGTTCAGGTGGTCGAAAACACTCATTCCCGGCAGGTGTGCAAAGAATTCATTCCAGACAGACAACGTGAACTGGTGAAATCCGCCGCACATCAGAGAAATCGGAATCGAAACGGCAGCGATCAAAAGGACGTGGCTCATCTCGAGCGAGCGGATACCTAGTAAATGAGACGTTCGGGGTCCAAGGCGAAGCCTGGTTGCGACCACCGCTGAGACCAGGAAGACGAGCATTTCGATTGCCATCAGTTCCAGTGCGAAAGTTTCGGGCAAGTTCACGACCATCGCCTGAAAATCCGTGCCAGCCGGTTTGCCACCTTGCCATGTGATTTCCGCAATCTGAAGTATCAGAAGGCCAAAGACCGCAACGACCATCCCAATAATATGTACGACTAAGACGCCGAACATCCAACCGACAGCTTCTGGAACTCCGGGACCGGGCGGCCGAACAGCCACCTGACTCCGATGTGCCTTCAGACGTCCGGCTAGTTCAGCGAAGTCGTCCTGCTCTGACAAACGAACGCCAGCCGTTCCCAGGTTTTCACGAAAGGCAGCAACTCCCTCGCGGGCAGTATTGCTGAGGCCATCCCCGATGTCAGAATTCGGGGTATCTTCCATCCTCGGCGAAACTTGTGCAGCGTCCACGGGCTGGTCGTTCAGATGATCTTCAGGAGTGGTCGGGTCGGGCATGTCTACTCCGGCACTGGCTTCCAATTTGGTCAGAAACCAGGCTGCAATCACGAAAATATCAGACAAGTACTCTCACGGTGTGCTGCTCGAGAGCGAGTTTCAAGCAGGCAATCACTTCCACCAGCAAAACACGGCCGCACTGGCCTCGAACGTTTCTGGTCAAAACAGTCAGGCAAGATGCGAACTCTGTCAGACGGGACAAATCAGACATTTCCGGTAAACCGGAAATGGACACAATCGCGACCCTTATGTTCATCCAGTAAGATAGTCTGTCATTCTTCCCGCATTACGCTCTGGCGGCGGAGCAAAATTGTTCGAATGATGCGGGTTGCCAATCCGACACCGAGGAAGTCTGGGTTCGGTCCTACTGTCAGGAGCTGAGGAAGAGTCCGAGTGAGTTCCAATTCTGACGACATGCTGCCCAAAGACGCTCTCTCCGCCACGTGGACATTGTTCTGCGTCGGCTGCAACGGCCGCTTTCCCTGCAACTCGGAAAACAGCGCCTGCCCGAACTGCGGTTTCCACGCGAGCTGCAATGACACTTCCAGTGACGAAACAGTCGTCTCTCGCGACGCCAACGAAGAAGGCTTTCGAGAAATCGCCAGGTTCGCGGCGGAAAACGACCCGCTTATCGGTCAGGTACTACACGTTTATCAGTGCATGTCGCTGATTGGCAGCGGTGGAATGGGCAAAGTCTACCTCGCACATCACAACGACCTTGAACGCCGTTGCGCGTTAAAACTTCTTTCTCCGCGCCGAGCAACCTGTGACCAGGCATACGTTACCCGATTCGTTGAAGAAGGCCGAGCGGCCGCGGCGCTTGTTCACCCAAACATTGTCACCGTCCACGCCGTCGGTCAAGTCGGTGGAATGCACTTTCTCGAAATGGAATTCATTGCCGGGCGATCGATGCAGCAACTCATCAATGACGAAGGGCAACTGACGATTCCGCGAGCCCTGTCGCTCGCCGCTCGCACTGCTGACGGACTCGCCGCCGCCCACCGCGACGACATCATTCATCGTGACGTCAAACCTGACAATATCATGCTTACGAAGCAGGGCGACCCGAAAATCAGCGACTTCGGACTCGCCAAACGCGTACTGAACAGCAAAGGCAAGCCAGTTGCCGAAGAAATTTGCGGAACGCCAAATTACATGGCACCCGAACTCTTTCAGGGCAAAGAAGCCTCGCCGGCCAGTGATGTCTACGCTCTGGGAGTCACACTATATCTCGCCTTGACCGGAAGGCTGCCCTACCAGGCGAAGTCCTTGCAGCAGCTCCGCTGGAAAGGTCGTAACGAGCTAATTCCGAACGTTCGCCGAGTCCGATCCGACGTCCCGCTGGAAGTGGCCGAATGCGTATCGATGATGACCGCCCCCGCTCCGGGGAACCGGCCAAAGAACGCGATCGAAGCATCGCAGCTTCTGCACGCAGTGCTTGGCCAGGAACGCGACCTCGAATCGCTGCTCATCGAAGCGTTCCGACACAAGCCGGGCATCACCTGGACTCGTTCCGGAGATTCCTACACGCTGGTCCGGACCCTTCCCGGCGACCGGAAGCAAACAGTTTTCCTCGAACCAAGCGATCACTCTTTCGGTGACAGGCTACTACTTTTTTACAGTGTTTGCGGACCGGCTCAGAGCGACTACTTCGAGCAAGCGTTGCGGCTGAACTCGGAAATGATGCACGGCAGTCTTGCCATCCGAGAAGTCGACGGTAAGCCGCACTTCGTCGTTGTGGACACTTATCCTCGCTCAACAGTCGACCCTGAAGAAATCCGCCGAACCGTTTTGGACATCGCTCACCACGCCGACCAGATTGAGCAACGCCTCACTGGCCTGGACCGTCACTAACAACTACGGTTCCCAGCCGTTACGTGGTCCATTTTTGACCATTCCCGCCGAGGCGGGAATCCAGAATCAAAGGGGCCGTTTCGACACACCACGGCCGCACCTGCATTGATGGTGAGTCAAGACGCCACCACCACCACACACACAAAAACAAATCTGCGTTGTCCTGCCTGAACTTCCATC